>CAYYHI010000001.1:0-37710 GCA_964471745.1 uncultured bacterium
AGCAACTTCTCTGGATTCCAACTTCCGTTGGAATGATGAATCCTGAGACAATTTTATATTCTCGGACACACTGCTGCGTGGGAATGACAAAACGAACTAATGATTGAATAAATCAAAGAATTCACTCCTGTCTGACTACAACACTGATGAGTTAGATCTGAACAACCGACCTTGTCATGGCAAATACACCACTTTCAACGTCTCTTCTCTGCCGTTTAAACCGATCCTGACAATGTAAACACCTGCGCCGCCAAGACTTCTGCCCGTTAGAATGTACGACGCCTTTCCAGCAGGATAAGAAACATAATCCGAAAGCAGTTCCCGTCCCTGTATGTCATAGACGCCGATCCATGCCTCGTCCGGTCGATTCACACTAAAGCGTAGGATAGCACGGGAGTTGAAGGGATTGGGGTAGGTGGATAAGGAGAAGGTGGATGGGGGCGGGTTGGGCGGTGAAGAAACTGAAACGGGGGGATTTTCGTAAATATATGTAGTACTAGCTTCAGTTGGACACCCACGATAAAAGTAAGAAAATATCAACTTGTTATCATGAACGAGAAACTGGCCGTCAGGTGTGCGCTCTGGAGACACAGTCGCAAGGTGCTCAATTTCATAATTATCATTAATGTTATAGATGTCGACGTAAGACCTGCGGAAAGGAGTTATAAACAGACGATCATCGGAAATGCAGAAATAGTAAATATCCAGGTCACGCCCCAGATCTATTATTGCCACCTCACTCGGTGCATCGTCTGAAGTTACGTCAAGCACTAATATTGAGCTGCTATCAGCGTTGGACTGATTTCGCAATAACAGATAACCGTTGTATGTAACATTTTCTACTGCATAGCCATACGGACAAGGTTCAGTAAAGAGATCAAACGTTCCAAGATGTTCCGGTTCCTCCGGATTACTTAAGTCAAACAATCTAAAAAACACTCTATTACCAAAAAGTTCTCTATAATAAATGAGCAAGCGTTCTTCAATGATAATTATACGGTAATTTTCGTATTCGAGTACATTAACCAGTTCCGGATCGGCAGGATCAGACATATCATAGATTAATACCCCTGATTCACCACCAGCCAAAAACAGGTAATCCTCGTACCGAACCATATTCCCAGGCCATTCAATCCTTTGGTATTCCTCTCTATATAATTCTCTTTGCCAGAGTGCTTCGTCATCTCCGATTCTACGCCCCCATAATTCAATAGGCCCATATCGTACGTCATCCTTTATTGGATGTCCAATCTGGTGCATCGTGACCCATACTACGATGTCATCGAATAAGATTGCGCCGGTGATTTTTTCTTCGTTGTGATGTTCGCCACCCCTAGGTGCCATTCTTAAGGCAAAAGCATGGTCAATTAATTCTGGTTCAGATGGATTAGAGATGTCGTAAATAGATAACCATTGCGAAGACCACCCTACACCGGTTGTGATCATCAGGTTGTTCTCGATAGGCATGATGTTCGTAACCTCTAACCTGACAGCCGGTTCCAGTGCCAAGGTATCTTGCGGATAAGACGTATTCGCGAATAACAGGGGCAGCAGAACACAAATTATAATGAGGTTTTTCATCATCGTTTCTCATTTAACAAGGTTAAGGTGTCGGTATAGCGAGCACAGGTCTGGGATCGTAACTTGTTCCGGGTACGAGCCCATACGGTTCCATTCCCCAAGTCAGGTTCCCACTCCGGTCAACGTGACAAAGACCCACCGGACTTGCGGTCGCCCAGCATCAAGATGCTTAAAAGCAAGTATTTACAGAATAAAAACCGCTTCACAGGCAAGGCAGATCCCTCCCGCAAGGCGGTTGAATGTAAAATCGAAAATGGACCTTCGAACCTATAGGTCATCGTGACCTCTTCTCAAGATAGCATATAATAATATAAACAAAAATCCCCACCTTCACCATATACAAACTGTGTTTATCCTTATCGAAAAGTGAAATAAATGGATATTTTAACGCCTTCTATCAAGGTTTCGCTTTCACTTCGCCCACGCCGGCATCTCACCGCCGACAAACCCCAACATCGGTCCCGCCACCAGCATAATCAGCGAAGTCACCAGCACTATGCCGATCAGGTTCAGCGAAATGCCGACCGTCGCCATCTTGGCAATCGGCACGCGCCCCGAACCGAAGACGATGGCATTGGGCGGCGTGGCGACAGGCAGCATGAAGGCGCAGGACGCCGAAATCGTCGCCGGCAGCATCAACAGCAGCGGATGGATGTTCACTGCCACCGACAGCGCCGCCAGCACCGGCAGGATCATCTCGGTTGTGCCGGTGTTGCTGGTCAGTTCGGTGAGAAACGTCAGCAGCGCCGATGTCCCTGCCACCATTATCACGGGCGACACGTCAGCCAGTACCGACAACCGCGTGCCAATCCACTCGGACAGTCCCGACACCCTGAAACCGTTTGCCAGCGCGAATCCGCCGCCGAACAACAACAGTATCCCCCACGGCAGCTTCACCGCGGTATTCCAGTTGAGCAGAAACTTGCCCGAACCTGTTCCGGACGGTATGATGAACAGTAAAACTCCGACACCAATAGCAACTGTGCCGTCATCGACCAACCCCTTCAATCCCAACAGGTTCGACCAGCCGGGAATGATTATAGATCCCAAGTCGATGTTAGAGCGGGTGATCCAAAGCAGAGCCACCACTGCGAAGACAATCGCCGTCCGTCTCTCCGGTGTTGATATCGGACCCAGGCGGTCGTACTCCTTGCGGATCAGCTCCTTACCGCCCGCGAAGCCCTGGTTGGCGACCGGAACCAGCACTCTGACCAATAGAAACCACGACACACCGAGGAAGACAATCACCAATGGCATAGCCATCAACAGCCAGTCGGCGAACGTGATCGGCGGCGCTTCCGGGAACGATATGGCGAAGATGCGCGAAAACGCCAGGTTGGGCGGAGTTCCGATCAGTGTTCCGATCCCGCCGATACTCGCCGAATATGCGATGGCAAGCATCAATGCCAGTGGAAACCTGACCTTGAAAACCGGGTCGGTAGCGCCCTCCTCGGCTTTAACGGCGACAGCGATGGCAATCGGCAGCATCATCATGGTCGTGGCGGTGTTGGATATCCACATCGAGAGGAATGCCGTGGCGATCATGAAACCCAGTATCAACCGGCGCGGGCGATCGCCGAGCAGTTTCAGAATGGTCAATGCGATGCGTCGGTGCAGGTTCCAGCGTTCGATGGTCAGGGCGATGAGAAAGCCGCCCATGAACAGGAAGATACTGGAGTTCATGTAGTTGGCTGCAACCGCCTTGCCCTTCATCACGCCGAGGAACGGGAACAGCACTAAGGGCAGCAGCGACGTGGCGGGTATCGGCAGGGCTTCGGTAATCCACCAGACTGCGACCAGCACCGCAGCCGCGGCGGTACGGGAAACAGCCGGGTTGGCAGGATCAAGATCGATCACCAGGATAAACAGCAGAAACAGCGCCGGTCCCAACACCAGCCCGATCTTCTGCCGGAGAGTGTAAGTTGAGTTTTGCACGTTCGGTTTATGTTTGAGAGTCTAATTGGAGCAGTAGTAATGTAAGGAATGATAGCATGATCGGCAAATGAAGGAAGCGGGGATGCAGGTGAGTTGGTTGATAAAATGGGGAGGGCGGACATTCCTGTCCGACCTTTAACGTAGGAAACACCATCAATCCCTGATATGAAGTAACAGAATTATTTATAATTACGACCTTTATTAACAAGAGGATTTATAAAACAGATAAAGAATTAACACTTGTATAATTATTGTTGACTCTCGAAGTAAAAATGCGTATATTAAATGTGGTTGTTTGTAATTTGGAGGCTTGATGTCACACCGCATAATTACACCCCTTTTACTGTTATTATCACTGACAGCAACAGAAGAGGCACTTGGACTAATTCCCAATCAATCTTTCTTCAAAAAAAAGGCTGGTATGGCGAGTTTGCGGGAAGATCACTATGTATCCCGACTCTCCGGTGCCTGGTGTAATGTTATATTCACAGAATTTATTAGTTTAGTCATGCATGATTCCCTCAATAATAGATGCCCACCGAACGAGT
Source organism: uncultured bacterium (assembly GCA_964471745.1). Classification (GTDB taxonomy): domain Bacteria; phylum Electryoneota; class AABM5-125-24; order Hatepunaeales; family Hatepunaeaceae; genus CAYYHI01. The sequence goes on from CAYYHI010000001.1 coordinate 4,065, forward strand.
TGCCGGTAGTGTGGGGGACGGCTCTTCTTTACGGATCAAGTAACTTCTGGTGTGTCGCCAAGAACTGCGAAACCGGCGAATTCGTTGATTGCTATTATGAAATAAGCGAACAGTATTACAATGTGATAGAAGATTCATCCGGGAATATTGTCAGGTACGAATGGGTTAATCCTGACATCTGTAATTGGTCAAGATGTTATATAAAATGGGATGAAAGCTTCCAACCCCGGCTTTTTCTGTGTTACGTATTCAAGGGTCAATATAGTTACACATGGCGTGCGACGGTTCCGGAAGGCGTTGAAATTAAGCTTTACTTCGGGACTGATCTTTTCTCTGTACATCGAAATGGTGAGCTAATAACTTATGAGGGCGAAATAAACAATGGCGTTCAACGCTACGGATGGGCTGATTATTTCAACAACGGCGGTCTGCAAACAGGCGTCTGGGCGGTGAGCGATGCGATAACTGTTGGCGATCCACAACCGCCTGACGATCCGCCACTGCCGCCTCCCGGTGAGGTTTATTTTGTTGAGTACCTGAGAATAAATGCAATCGGCGATACCGTCAACGGTAATGACTGGCTTCCGGATCCAACCGACAATGACAGCTTAATAGGACTGGTCTTTACATGTACCGATTCAGCGGACAGCGTCGCCGAAAACAGGATTGTTTATGAAATGTTCGACATTACATCCTGGAATGGTATGTGTATGAACGATCTGTCTCAGTACAGGTCATATCCAACAGGTGACGGCAGGAATTTCGACTTTTACGTTCACAACCCCGATTATGGAATTGACGAACCAAAATATACTATCATCGTTCACGATTATGATCAGAGGCTGGAAGTACGAAACGAACCAAGAGGAATGCTCCTTTCCACGCGTCGTTACACCATCGAACGCAACGATCTGGTGAAAGGAGATACACTCTGGTTGATTGCCAAGGATTTCGGCGCACATGCGGTGATACTGCCTCGTGGAATGAACTGCCATATGCTAAGGCTAAGAGGCAGAACCAATCCCTACTATCAAGATGAACCGATCTGGTCGGTGACTGTACCGCGTGATTATGACGGCGTGCAGACGGTTGGATTGAACCGCGGTGATTTCATGGCGGATCAGTACGAGGAATCGGTCTTCGGTTTGGCTTTTCAGGATACCATGATAAAGACCTTCTATCCATTTATCCTCACTGACGACAGCACCGGTCAATTTATCTTAGGGAAATATGCCGACCAGGATTCATTTCCGACCGGACGCGGCATAGACGGCGATGGCTTCTCGAACTGGGAGGAGTACCGCGGTTTCTATCTCAAGGGAGATCTCACCTCCCCGCAGTTTTCAACGCCTAAATATATAAGACTGGACCCTCGGCATAAAAATGTAATGGTTGGATGGCGGGATCAATTAAACATTGATATCATTAACAACTTCCCTGCGTGGTTCAATCTGCTCGATAAACCGAACTTCGACACCGCGGATACATTGCAGCACCTCGATATTTATTTCGTAAAGACATTTCTCATGGATGGCGAAAGGGACTCGCTTTGTGGTAGGGAAATCAACTGGAATAAATGTGGCGCGAGTTTTTTCTACTACGGCTATGAGCACACAACTACAGCCTTTCCCTCGCCTTATTATCAGAGTGCGGTTACTTTCTGGGAATTGAACCGGTCTGACCGAAGATATATGGATAGGTTGGATATCTTGGCAGCTGGTGCAATTTTCTGCTATCCAAGAGACATTCCGTTTGCGATACCGAACAGAGTAAAGCGAATAGTTTTGAATTTGCCTATGATTCGCAGTTGGGGAAATGCTGAATATTATACGCAGGGTCCGGGTATCTGGTTAGGAGTTAATGGTGATTACAACAAAATGTTGAAATACATTATGACACATGAATTCGGACATTCTGTCGGTATGCTGCACAGTACAAATTTACCAAAAACTATAATGTGGGGGGATGGTGGGCCAATTGATTTCAACGGTGATGGTCAATGCTTCTACGATCCTGCTTGGTTACTGGATTTCTCAACATCCGATAAAGATTCAACCACCGTGAACGATTCAACAAGAGTGGAGGACTGACAATGAGAATTGAGATCTATAAAATCATTCTGTGGGCAATTTTTATTTCTGCTTGTAACTTATACTGTCAATCTCAGCCTCATTATCACCAGACAAGATACAGATCTGAGTGTTGGATGGGTGAAGGATATTCATACAGCGACGATGCATTTCCCGACTCCGGATTTTTTGCGACAACCGACATAGAGCCTAATGAACCGCTCTGGGGGTACCCTTTCCATTCCGGAGTTGTTAAAGGAGTATCAGATACTACAATAATTGCCGTTCATTTCAGGAACTTCAACGATACACCTTACGGCATATCAAGCCTGCTGCCAAAGGATTGGTTTACTCCCGTTATTTATCACCAGAATTCAAGCCCGCGTACCTCCAAACCCATAGCAGATACATCAAACTTCGATATAGGATTCAAGTACTGGTCCAACTGGGGGGATGATATAGTTACACAGCCTAAATCAATTCCTCCTGCTGGAGACGGTAACGAAGAGTATCTTTCAGTCTATTATGTTTGGAATCTCCCTGTTGGCAGAAATAGATTATGTATGAAGACCACATCTTTAGCTCCGACAGGTTTCAGACTTCTAATTTCAAACACAGGAATAGTCTGGGTTACAAAGCCTACAGATCTTGCTGATACACTGAACGCTCACAACGCCTGCTTCTGGCGGGCTCGTTTGGCTGATGATGATTCTGCAGCATTGGCATGGACGGACACGATGCTTACATACAATCAATACTCAATACCGGGTTATCTCTTGAATGCTTATGCTCATAGTGATTTCAGTGACAGCTTGGCGAAAGTTACCGCACTTGATTCAGCGATTGCCATCGCGGAGCGTTACGGCGATCCGGTCGTACCTGATACATCGGAAATGGATGTATTCTGGAAGTTATGGTACGAGGATATTCTCAATCACATGAAATACTACAGGTGGAAGCATATTACAGGTAATGAGAAGATGATTAATCTATAGCTTACGTTCGTTACTGTAAAGCACGTCCAACTCTTCCTTAAATATCTTAAGAAGTTGGTTTTCCTTCACCGACTTCACGATCTCCCCGTGCCGCATGACCAGTCCCTTGCCCTTGCCTCCGACGAGGGCGATGTCGGCGTCGCGCGCTTCACCGGGTCCGTTGACGATACAGCCCATTACTGCTACCTTGATCGGAATGTCCAGCCCCTTCAGCATCTCCTCGACCTGCTTGGTCAGCCCGATCAGGTCGATTTCGACGCGCCCGCAGGATGGACATGAAACCAGCTCCGGACTGCGCCGCCGCACACCGGTCGCTTCCAGTATCCACCAGGCAATCCCGATCTCCTCTTCAGGCTCGGCGGTCAACGAAACGCGGATCGTCTCGCCGATACCCTCCAACAACAGCGCTCCGATGCCGACCGCGGACTTGATCGAACCGTAACCCGCCAAGCCCGCTTCAGTCACGCCGAGGTGCAGAGGGATATCGCTCTGGCGTCTGAAGGTGCGGTTGGCTTCGACCATGCACTTGACGTCGGAGGCTTTCATGGCGACAACGATGTCCCGGAAGCCTTCTCGTTCCAGCGCTTCGACCTCGCGGAATGCCGCATCGACCATACCCTGAGGAGTAACCTTGAAGCTGTCCCGTTCGAGGATGTCTTCAGGCATCGAGCCCGAGTTGACACCGATGCGAATCGGTATGCCCGCCGCGCCGGCTGCGTCGACGACCGCTTTAACCCGGTCGCGAGAGCCGATATTACCCGGGTTGATGCGCACCTTGGCGACTCCGGCGGCAATGGCTTCGAGGGCGCGCTGATAGTGCAACTGGATGTCAGCCACGATCGGCACGCCGGCTTCCTTCACAAGGTCGGGCAGAACCGCCGAAGCTTTTGCATCCGGAACCGCTACCCTGACCAATTCGCAGCCGGCTTCAACCAGGCGGTGTGTCTGCGCGAGCGTGGCTTTGAGGTCGCGCGTGTCGGTCGAGCACATTGACTGCACGACGACTGGCGCGCCACCGCCGATGGTCAACGGTCCTACTTTGATAGCACGGATATTCGAATCGCTGCCAAAGCGGGGACGATCAACGTGTTTTCTCTTAAGGTTATTTATTTTCATTTTAGTTCTTATCATCTCAAATAAACAAGTAGATGTGTTCTTAGGTTTAATTGTAACCCATAATCTGCAGCCTCGCAACAGACGCTGTGAGATTTTAAGCTCGTTATGGATTATTTAGTTCCTGGTGAGGAAGTTGGAATTACCCGCTGGCAGACGCCCTCGTCTGCCAGATAAGTACTTGATATACATTTATTTCACTGGCAGACGAGGGCGTCTGCCAGCGGGTAAGTGACAATTTCAGCAAGTGTGCTGGTGACGATTTCAATGAGTTTTTTAACAGGCTCTAATTAAGTTGCTTTCCGCGCTTTCCTTTATTATACTTAGCCGCATGAAATGGTTAAAATACGCTTGTTACTTATCTGTATGCCTCATAGGCACACTGCTGTGCAATCCGGTTGAGGCTGAACCGCTGCCATACGATATACCCCCGGTCAATGCGTTTACCGCGGGCATCGGCGGCGCAGCGGTCGCGGTCACAGATAATCCCGCAGCCATCTACTGGAACCCTTCATGCTTCGGTGTAACCGAGATGATGGAGGTCGACTTCAGCGTCGCGGCGTCAAAGCTTGAATCGCCTGGCTCGTGGTCATTCCTGATCGCCAACAGCTCAACCGGCGGCGACGGCAGGTTCGGGATGGGGATTATCAGGCGCCATGCCATCAAGAACGGCGAGAAATTCCGCAGCTTCCAGGTGATATTTCCAGTTGCTCACCAGTTCGGAGCGGGTCTGTTTCCGATCGGCGTCAGTGTAAAGTTCATCAGCGAGAACTACGACGACTCGGGCTGGAAGTATGGCATGTCGTTTGACGCCGGCGCGATGCTGGTTCTGCCGACCGGTTTCAAGGTAGGCTATTCAGCTCAAAATCTTGTCGGCGGTGATCTGCGGGCATTCAGGTCGAAAAGCTGGTTGGGAGCTTCCTGGGGCGGCGGCGATTTTCCGATACTGGTAGCGGGTCAGATTCGCGCCGAACGTCTGCGCCGCCGCACATACACAACCGACAATTTCAACATCGGGCTGGAGATCTCACCGCTGCCCGAACTACCGGAACTGCGGGGAGGCTGGCTGCGCGCCGAAGGTGAAGGTCGTCTGACGATGGGTTTCAGCTACAAACTTGGCAAGGAGAATGCCAGGCTCGAATACGCGCTTGTCGTCGATCCCGACGGCTGGGATGAAACAACGCATTTCGTGACTTACAGTTGGGGACTCAAACCCTCCGGACCGGCGGTGGGAAGGATGTTCGGAGCGCGGTGATTATCTAAAATATGTGTTTAATCATTTAATCAAAGTAATCTTGAACATCTTACTTTTCGTTCCATTATTAATTTCAAGAAAGTATAAACCTGTTGCCCAATCGCGTACGTTTATGACTGTAACATATTTACCAGGCGTCCTATTGGGTTGGTAGGACATGTAAACCTCACGCCCTCGAGAATCAAAAACTCCAATACAAACATCACTTGTGGCAGGAAGTGAGTATCTAACATTACATATCTCATTAAATGGATTGGGATATACGCCGGTTAACTGTTGGCTGCCGGGGAGATGCACCTCAAATCCAGGTATATATTGTCGTTGATCGAAATAACGCATTCCTATGTCTGTTCTGGTACTGTCCGGGTCGAGGTCGAATTCTGGATCACCAGCATCTCTACATGGGGAATTACTGGAAATGTTTGGAATAATACCATCCCACTCAATTAAGGGATTGGCGATTATATTTGTGGAATCCAGTTCTGTAACAGCACTATCGGGAGGTCCAGCATAAGAATCAAATCCCCAGACACAGTTGTATTCGAATCCTGGTAATTCGTATTCCCAAGATGTGAATAGTTGATCACCAGGAGTAACTGTCATAATTATATTATTTGTGAAACTTGATGGATTGGCAGAAATTGCATAATGACCAGAGGAGTCAAATACTATTGTATTGTGATCGAAAAGTTCTTCATCGACTCTACTAACATTTATTCTGCAAAGATGTATTACGCACCTTGTAATCGACAAACGTGAAACATCGTTCATCGAAGTGAAATGACGGTTGGTATCAATAGGAACGAAGTAGCAACTGTCTATAGTCACTGAATTTGAAAACCTAATAAATAAGCTCTCGTTAAAGATTGAATTGCGAACAGTAATTGATTCTCCCTCACTTATATTCAAAAGAGCTCCTACGTTACAGCCCGAAACATTTACAGTGCCTGTAAGACCTAAACTCCCAAGCAGTGTATTGTTCCTAAAAGTTACCAATGTCTCACTATACATTTGCCCCGCGCCAACACCACCTTCGACATAAGATTCCGTCATTCGTCCCAGTCCTAAACCTAAACCCGTTCGTCTACCGATCGGTGTCCTGAGGAAGCGACAACTATCAGCATAAACTACTCCTTCTTCGGCATGAAGAGCGCCAATAATCTCACAGCTTGTCAATCTGAAACTGGTTCCCGGTGACCAAAAGCCGGGCTCATTGGTCTCGTCCTCACCAAAGTCGAATTGGGTGTGGTTTGCAGTCAGACGCCCGCCTGTCGCGGTATGATGCGATCTGCTCTGTATTATCGAATGCGAAAACGTCATGTTGCAGCTTCTCGCTCCATAATAGGTGTCGCCGGCAATAGTCCGGTCTGCGTCCACCAGGCAGTTTTCCATCAATAGCGTACAGTTGGGATCCAGCACGAGAGCGCTGTCAGGGCATACTATCGAAGCGTAGTTCCATTCCGTTTGATTCCTCCCATAGAAACGCAATCCCCTCCAATGTTCAACGTTTTCATTAACACGAATATAAACCGAATCTTCTTCATTGCCGGTCGCATCGAGGGAACCGTAAACATAGAGCCCCTGATTCTCCTCAAAAATCACTATCACTCCCTCACGTAATATCAAGCTCTCCTCTTCCGGCACCCATGTCGAGTCCACGACGATATACGGACTCCCCTCCACATCCCACACCCCCGACACCTCCCCTTCAACCTCCGTCTCTGCCGAACCAACCACCGGCAGCATCAACAGAATTAAAACCAACATTACCAAGACATTACTACCAAAACGCAAACCACCCCACCGGATAGAGCTATCCGACAGGGCGGTCTTGTCCTTTATGGGCTGAATAAAGTGAGGTCCCCCTGAATGGAGGGAATGAACGGTATTATGGTTGACTAACTGCATGGAACATAATCGTCTAATTAACAAGTTAAAACGTCGGTCGATCTTCTTCAAGCAGGCAGTGCGTGGTGCAAATTTAAACAGTCTACCGGTTTTAGTAGACCCGACAATCCTGTCGGGTTGGACGGCACAGGATTGTACCGTCTACCATACATCGAATATAAACTGCACATAGTAGTAATTCAATATAATATCATATCTTACCGATGTCAAATAAAATCGTTAAAACCACTATTTTTCGGGGCGGGTGGACGTTCAGCTTGATATAATGAAGTAAAACCCGGGTTGCAAGCAACCCGGGCTACACAAAAGTATAAATCACCACAACTGTATTACTCCTTACAACAGCGGCTTAATCGCGTCGACAAACACCTCCTTTGGTCTATAACCTACATAATGATCACGGATAACGCCTTCACGGTTGATGACAAAGGTGAACGGGATGCCGCCGCGCATGTTTCTGGGCAGATATTGCTGGTAGATGCCGCCGGTCTTCTGATCGCCCATCAGAACGGTGTATTCTATCGGGGTTTTGGTCTCCATAAAATCCTTAATAACATCCACACCGCCGCGGTCGAGCGATATACCCAACATAACCAAACCACTATCCGCGTATTCTCCGGCAAGCTCGTTGAAATGCGGGATCTCCTTGACACACGGCGGACACCAGGTCGCCCAGAAATCAAGTATGATTACCTTACCTTTGAAATCGGACAACTTGACATCCTCGCCGTCGAGGTTCTTGAGCGTAAAATCCGCCGCAACCGGTCCGACAGCCTGAGTCTTTACTTCAGGCTTGCCTTCGTCTTCAGCATTGGCGCCGCAACCCAGGTAAAACGGCAGGCTGAGTGTTAACAGTAAAGTAGTTAATATAAAGCCTTTAGGTTTCATTTTTCTCCTGTTTCTTTTATGATTACTAACTTTTAATCTCTGATCGTTGACAACTTGTAACCGACAGACAGGAATGAGAACTTCAAAATATCCATCTGATCATAAATTGTCATTCCGGACTTGATCCGGAATCCAGTGTGCTTGAACTTTGAATGCCTGTGATATCAATGTAATAAGAATTTGTAGTGAAGTAATATTCTGGATACCAGCTTTCGCTGGTATGACAAAAAGAGAAACATATTGAATATCACAAAGGTCTCAGGAATGTCTATCCCACCAGATCAACAATCAACTATCGCCTTACCTCGCCAGATACTGATCTATCTTTTCTTCAATCTTGCTCTTCGGTAACACACCGATAACCGATTCCCTGACGATGCCATCCTTGAAAAACAGCAACTGCGGCACGCTGGTTATACCGAATTTCATCGCCGTCTGGGGCGATACACCAACGTCTACTTCAACAACCTTTATCCTGCCGTCATACTCATCGGCTAATTTATTCATGATCGGGTGCAGTTTCTTGCATGGACCGCACCACTCCGCGCCGAAATCCACCAACGTCAGGCGATCCGAACCGATAACCTCAGCCTCGAATTCAGCATCGCCGACCTTGTTTGATGACATCGATCCTCCGGTTTGTTTAATTGATACGCTTAACTATTTATATTTGCTGTTGGAATTTTAACAGTATCCTTTGAAGGTTGTCATTTTCGCGAAACAGTTTGTCTGAGAATGTATTTTAGCGTGCCGTCACATGTCCTCATGTGACGGGTAAACAAGAACATAGCTGTCACGTGGGGACACGTGACAGCACTTCCAGTACTATTCTCGGACAGACTGCTTCGCGGGAATGACAATGAATCGCTGACATTATCAGTATTCTCACAGTTCATACAATATAACAGATTACAGGACAGATAAGCAAGCTCGCTGCCTGTGTTACTCCTTCAACCTTTCCAGTACCGGCAGTATTTGGTTGGCGGTTCGGAAAGCCTCAAAACGCTCCAGTTCCTTGCCGTTCGGCGTCATGAACAGAACCGTCGGCAAGCCCTTTACGCCGTACCTGCCCCAGGTGGCTTTCACGTCGTCCGTTATATTCGAGCCGTCGATCTTAAGCGGGATGAAATCGTGGTTGACGATCTCGTATACTTCCGGCTGGGAAAATGTCTTGTGATCCAAATCCTTGCACGCAGCGCACCAGTCCGCCCAGAAGTCGATCATAACTATATTGCCAGACGCACGCGCCCTGTCGAATGCTGTTTCAAGGTCGTCCCATATCCAGTTCACCTTGTATTCTGATCGTGAACTTTTTAACTGCATCGCTCCGGATATTTCCGAATCGACCACGGCTTTGCCACCGGAGAGGTTAATCTTTTCCATCTTTGCCAAACCTAACAACACGTAAAACGCGCCGATGATGAGCACGAAAAATGCAATCCCTCGACCAATTCTCCTGCCGAGCGAAGCCTCCGATTCAAGTCTACTGAAACCTCCCCAGAGACCGGCGAGCATCAGCAGCGCCAGCCCGACTGCAAGTGTAAACAGGTTTTTCGGCACCAGTGCTCTACCGAAGTAAAACGCAGCCGCAACCAGGATTATCCCGAAGCCGTGCTTGATCTTCTCCATCCAACCACCGGCTTTCGGCAGTGCGGTCACAACCCCGGCGAAAGTCCCGATAACCACGAACAGCAGACCCAAGCCGCAGGCAAACACGAACAGGTAAATGAAGCCCAGGAACAGGTTGCCGGTCGATGAAACCCAGCTCAAGAGCGCCACTAACACCGGTCCAACGCACGGTGCAGCGACCAGTCCGGTTGTTCCACCGACTAATAACGCTCCCACGTAACCGGTGCGCTTGCCTGAAGAGAGCTTTGTCTGCAGACCGGCAGGCAGGTTGATATCGAACGCACCCAACATCCCCGCACCCATCACCAGGAAGATAATCGTCACGAAACCGATCACCCACGGGTTCTGAGTATTGAGTCCGAACACACCGCCGGTAGCCGCCGCGATTACTCCCAGCACTGAATAAACCAGCGCCAGTCCGAGCACAAATACAAGAGACAAAGTGAAACCCTTCAACCGGCTTCCGCCTGAATGAGCGCCGATATAAGCTATGGTGATTGGTATCACCGGGTAGACGCAGGGTGTGAAACTGAGCAGCATACCGCCGATGAATATCCAGATCAGTGCGACCAGCGACCCGCGCTCCAGCGCCCGTTTAACCCGTTCTTCAACAGTGAGGCTCTCACCTCCATCACCTGCAATCACAATTAATGAGGTGTTGAAGTTCCGTTCGACCGGTGGAGTGCAAAAGATTGGGTTGACCTCAGTGCATATCTGATAACCGACGCTGCCTCTTAAATCGAGCATGGTTCCGGAGGGCAATTCGCCCGACAGCGTCAGCGGTACCAATATCCTGAGCAGCCCCCGGTAGACCGTTTCGCCTTCGTAATCAACTGCCTGTGGGAAGACCACTTCACTCCAGGTAACGCCTCCAACCTCGTCCGGTTTGACGAAGAAGAATCCCCAGTCAAGACTGGTGATATGCACATCCCGCGGCAGGTCAAGCTCTACTATAAGCTCGCCCGATCCGCCAACGGGAATTTCAGCAGGCTGCACTGATGCTGTAAGCCCGATATCCCTTTCCGGGTCGAAGTCGGATTGTGCCAGTAAATGGAAAGTCAGCAAGAGCGAGAGCACAATGAAAACAATCTTGCTCTTAAGAAAATGTATAATCATTGATTTCATATATTGTTGAACGTGATTAATAGTCTTCGTCAAATGTAATAATCTTATTCATCTCCACTTCTATATAATTGTTATCAAGTGTACTATATCCTGGCAGGAATCTCATGGACTCCATTACCCTTTTTCCAGCCTCTTCGAAACCTAAACCATAAGGACGCACTTGTATAGTACGGACATCCTGGGTTGTACCATCCTTAGTAACTAGAAAGCAAACCATCACTTTCCCTGGCACATCTGGTCCAGTTTCGTAAGGTGAAAGAAAGTGCTTTCTTGTGTATCGCTTAATTGCTCGCTCACCTCCGATGAGAACAGGATTTAATATTGATGTACGAATTGGGAAATCAAAAAAGGTCTCTTTATTCAATTGTGATGTTCCCAATACCAGCTCTTCCGAGAATTCCTTTACAATACTTTCCGAGATTAATTCTTTAGTGAATTTAACAGATACTTCAAAGCGCACTTTACCGGTTATTACAATATTCTTATCATCTTTCACGTCGCATATCTGGTTAATAGGTATATTTATAACAGCTAACCATGCATCAAGTAAATCCTTATCATTTTTATTGTTATAATGAATGTTATGCTTCTCCAATTTTAGATAATCTTCATCGTAGTCTAATTGAATATTGAAAATATCATTGTCATTTTTGGTGAAATAAATATCTTCAGGAATTCCGATCTCAATAATAAGAAAACCGTTCTTAATGTTTACAAATCTATGAGGATATAGTATTGATCTTAATACAACATCCCTTTCCGGGTCGAAGTCGGGTTGTGCCAGGAGCGGTAATGCTGTCAGCAGGGCAAGTACGACGGTTATTAGTCTATTCTTTTTCGATATTGGACTCATTCAGCATTCCAAACAAAACTGGCAGACGAGGGCGTCTGCCAGCGTGTGAAACAATAAAGTGATATCGTGAATGGTGCATTTTTAAATCGGTCGATGTGTCGCAAACGTGTTTCGTGGTAACGGGACGCCCTCGTCCCGCTATGAAAAGTCTGTTAAAAAGGCGGGGACGAGGGCGTCCCCGCTCCACAACTTCCAAGATACAAAATTATTTATTAGCCAAGTTATAAATCGGTCGATGTGTCGCAAACGTGTTATTCATACGTGAAAGTAATCGGTTGCTGCATTGCCACCGAGACCTTTTTATCGCGCTGCATTCCGGGTGTAAACTCCATTGCTTTCATCACCTTGACCCCGGCTTCACCGAATCCAAGACCGGCAGGTTTCTCCTGGATGACCTTCACATCCCGGGTCTTTCCTTCGGTCCCTACAGTGAATCCAATCAGCACCTTTCCAGATACACCGGTCTCACGAGCCATTTTAGGGAAGAGGTCATACTTATTGATGTAGTCGGCGATGGCTTGTTCACCACCCTTAAGCATCGGCTTTACCTCAACCTTGAAGAAAGGAACGATCTCTTTCTCTATCGCCGGCGGCGGTGGCGGCGGTGCGATGGTTGGATCGAACATATCGATGTCGGGAATATCGATTTTATCCGCCGGATCGATGTCGGGGTCTTCGACCGGAATAGTCGGTTTTCGCGGCACTTCAACCTTCTTAACCGTGCGTGTAATCGGGATGTCCTCAACCTCGATCGGCGGCGCTTCCAGTGCGCGCATCGAGATGTTCACTTCGAACTTCTTAAACACCATCAACATCGCAATAATAAACAGCAGCGACAGTATGGCTGATGCTTCCAGAACCCGACGGTACTGGAACTTAAGGTCGAATTTGGGATTTTTGTACATTTGAAGATATTGATAATTAAACTAATTTTTTACCACTCCAGAATTTCATCTCATCATCTATTGAACCCTTAGCAAAAAAACTTGGTAAACCAACTTGAGTAGGACAATCATATCTACCTGCATATATTGCTTCTTCTTCTTTCCATTTAACTTGATTGAAAACTAGTTGACCAACAGGAAGACCAGGATAAAGAACTATTGGACTTTCACTTAAATTACACAATTCTAAAGTTAAACAACCTTTAAAGCCCGGTTGAACAACAGAAGCAGTTGCTACAACAAGCCCTAGCCTCCCCCAAGACGATCTACTAGCTATTATACAAGATATATCATTTGGAAGAGATATATATTCGAGGGTTACAGCCAAAATAAAAGAATTTGGATGAAGAACGAATTTTCGCTTTGGTTGTAAAATGATTCTATTATATAATCTATGCTCTGCTTGGCTTGCTAAATCTGGATCTGTAACATCTTGACTTTCAATATATGTTTTTAATGGCACCGCTATCGAACATCCAAGTCGTATATCTATTGATACTTCCCTAATCTGTTCCATTGAAAGTAAAGGCGTAACTATAATCTTATCCTTATAATCGGTTTGCTTCATCTTATTTATTATTTCGATTTTACTTAAGTTGCTCATTATGAGTACTCCCTTTCCAACCAATCATTATATTCTCTCTGCACAAATGTAACCTCTACTGCTTTTGAAGCAAGTCTTTCGATTCTATTCGAATCCCCTAGTACGTTATATATCTCTTCTATTTCTCCTGAAAGCAAGATTTGCATTCTATATAAAGCTGATGATAATATAATGTGTTGCAAATCTGCTGGAGTTCCCAATAGAGGATTCTCTGAATCCTTTACAATATTTGGTATTATTTTGTTTTTTAGTCTAAGGATTAAATCTGAAATAGAACGGGGATCAATATTTATTAGGATCTCTTTATATTTCTCTTTTAACTTATCTTTACACTTGCTAACATATTCAATCAGATGTTCTTCTAATGCATTTCTCAACGGATACAGAATATTCTCTAATGCAACTGCATCCTCATCATAATTTGGTATAACTTCCAGTTTATTAAATGTATTATTAATATCTCCATCTCCAAAATATACCTTTACCTTGTTCAGATTTTCATTGCTTTTGAATATTTCACTCATCACTTCTTCTATTTTGCCAGCAATGTAAACATTAGATAGCCTAAAATTAAAACTCGGATATGCCGAAATTCTGTCTTTTGAATACGAGAGCCCCACAATCCATTGATTTCGATCATAACTCCATGACATCTCATCTAAAGAGATGTAAAAAGCTGGTCCCATCAAAAGAGTAGCAAATATGTCACTCGTTATTTCTTCTATAAATCCTTTCAAAATATATCGTACTCTCATTCTCCTTCTTGTCGCAAATGCTTTACCCAATTTTATAATTTCATCATCAATCCTCTGTGTTATTTCCTTAAAAATATTTAGATATATTTCATTTAAAGTATCTTCCATATCTCGGTAGATAACATGTCCGAATTCGTGTGCAATAATTGCATACAAAGTTAAATTTTCTTCTTCTAAAGATGCTAAACGTAGACAATATATATCTTTTTCGCCAAGTATACTATCTATCTGCTTTTGTGTTAATAATCCTGTCAGTGTTTTTCGCAATTCCCGAGAGAATTGATAAATCAAATAGTTATGTTCCTTTGTCAATGTATAAAATATCACCTTTTTATCATTAGAAAATAATTTATTCCAGATTGTATCACAATATCTTACAATAGGCCATGAAATACGAGACGTAGAAGACTGCTCAATATCCTCAACAAAATTCTGATATTTAATTAGTCTCTCGAAAAGCACTTCAGAATTAACAGACGCAAGAACTTCTTTACTACCTAATTGATTAAGTGCTTCAATTAGCAAACTTTGAACTATATTTGTTGAAGATGTTGGGAATAGAGTGGTGTCTATACGCCTTATTTTAGTCGTAGTCTTTTCAATCAGGCTTACAGCCTTGGCTAATATTGCAGATTGCCGCTTTATATCTTCACTCACTGCATTTCCCCTTCTAACAATCTAAAAGACTGTACTTTGGTAATCATGTTATCTAAAAAACTGTTTAAAATATCAAACTCGTCTGATGGGGGTGTCGATTTAGCTTTAACCAATACCTGGGGATTTTCATCCGTGTAATTCTTGATTGAAGCAATTAGTCTTTCTATTTTTCGTTTACTTCCCTCTCTTGATTTTTCATGGAATCGTCTGAAATTATCTGATTCTTTAAGTAGAGTTTCAACATTGATGTCAGGTACAAATCTATAATTAAAAAATTCTGAACTAGATAAAAACTCTACGGAATTAAGATCTTCCGGATTTGGGTCTAAGCAAAGCTCCTCTATAAACTTTGCTAGGTATAAAAGGTTTTCTCTATCAAGATCATTAAGAATAATAGAAGGATCCAGTGTTCGTTTTAAAGAGTGCCGAATTGCCTTCATGTGAGACCAAAATTCTGAATGGTCGATAGTACCAGATCTTTTGTTAATGTTCATTGAGACCTCTTTTGAAATAGTTTACGGTGTTGAACTAATCAAAACTCAGTGAAATTACACACTACCCCCCTCCCCCCTTAAACCTGGTCGAATAATTAACCCTGACCGCATACGCATCCCGCAGCTGCTCCTGGATGTCGGTCACCAGACCCATCTTGGCTCGTTTGTCAATCTTCAGTGACACGATGAGCCGGTTGTCGTTGTCGAGCCGCTCGCGTATCAACTTGGATATCTGCCCCAGGTTCGTCGACGATACCAGCATGTCGTCAACCGTTATCGTACCCTTTTCATCCGCCCAGA
Source organism: uncultured bacterium (assembly GCA_964471745.1). Taxonomy (GTDB): domain Bacteria; phylum Electryoneota; class AABM5-125-24; order Hatepunaeales; family Hatepunaeaceae; genus CAYYHI01. The sequence continues at coordinate 19,654 of CAYYHI010000001.1, forward strand.
CATAAGCAAGATGACGCTTGGACTCGATCTTCTTGGTCTGGTAAGCTGCCGGCGTCACCAACGGTATCCCCTGCGTCTTCTTGATGACCGTCGTCACCATGAAGAAAAACAGCAGCATGAAGATAATATCCGGCAGGGAAGCTGTTGATATCCCTGCTCCCTGTTTCGGCTTCTTCTGAAACATCTGACTTCCTGTTATGTAATACGAAAACCCGACTTAAACCTTTTGCAGCAACCGATAAGATGCCATTCCAGTGAAAACGGGAATCCAGAATAACTAAGTATTTAACCGGATTCCTGATTCTGCAAGAGTGATACGAAACTAAAGATAACCCTGAATATCCAACCGTGCCGGAACGTTACTCCTTGTCCGGTTCGGCGATGGAAATCTTGGTCGCTCCGGCTTCCTTTACCAGGTCGAGAATGGTTATGTAGCGGTCGTATTCAGTCTCACGATCGGTCTTGATGGAAACGATGAGCTTCGGTTTACCCTCAGAGTCCAGCCCCCGCTCCTTGATACGGGTATCGAGTAACTCCTTGAGCTCCTCCATATCGGTAACTATCGCCCCGTCGAAAAGCACATCCCCGGAAGCGTTTACCAGTATCTTGGCTATGTTCTTCGGATTGATCTTAACCTCGCCTCCGCGCTCAGGCAGTATCATCGGAATGCCCTTGTCCATATCCATCGTCGTGGTCACGAGGAAAAATATGAGCAGGAGGAATGCAATGTCCGCCATGGAGGAGGAGTTGATCTCGTACGTCCGCTTCTTTTTCTTCTCAAGCAGCATGTTCGGTTCCTACTCTGGTTGCTTCAAATCAACCAGCATGTCGGTGACTTCAAGAGTCGATTCCTCCATATCGGCGACAATCTTGTCAATGCGCGTGACGAAGAGATTGTGGAAGAATTGAATAATGATCGCTATCACCAAACCGAACATGGTGGTCAGCAGAGCCTCCGATATACCGCTTGCTACGAGAGAAGGTGAAATGTCGTTAGCCTGCGCGATCGATTTGAAAGCGTTGACCATACCGCTCACGGTACCCAGGAAACCAAGCATGGGTGCAATCGAAACCACGGTTGCCAGCCAGACCAAGTTCTTCTCCAGGAACGCCATTTCAATGGTTCCGGAAGCCATGATTGCCTTCTCGACATCCGCGATGCCGCGGCTGACATGCTGCAATCCTGAGCGTACGACGTTGGCGATAGGTCCCCGCGTATTGGAACAAATCTCTATCGCCTTCTCCGTACCACCATCTGAAAGAGCAGAACGGATCTGCTCTGTAAACTTTCGGGAGTTAATTGAGGCGCGTGTCAGGGTCCATAAGCGTTCCAGGGAAAACATAATCCCAAGGACGAGGAAACCCAGGAGAGGCCACATAAAAGTCCCGCCTTGTACAAAATACTCGACCATTTTGCCCTACACTTTTATTTAATTGATGTCCTTTGATGGTTGTCATTCCCGCGAAACAGTGTGTCCGAGAATGTTAAAAACGCACAGAACCTCATCATTCCATCGAAAGATGGAATCCAGTAACTCCTGAAATATCAGAAACTTCTCTGGATTCCAACTTCCGTTGGAATGATGAATCCAGAGACAATTTAGTGTTTTCGGACAGTCTATTTCACAGGAATAATTATGAATCGCCGATACTATATCATATAAGATAAAGAATAATTGCCCTTACTGTCAACTCTTTCAAACCTAATGCCAAACAGAAGCGATCTCTCGTGCCTCATCGAACAATTCCATGGCTCTGCTGACAACAGGATCCGATCTAGTGCGAATAATATAATAATAATCCCGGTTACTCCAAAGCAGTTGCGCAAGTTCAGCCTTGATTATGATTTTAATGAACTCTCCGTCGCTCTCAAGTAGATTCCTGGGGTACTCAAAGCCTTTCTCATTGGAGAGTTCCAGCAGTTTGTCCAAGTCGGCGTCGGTTACCTCGAACTCATTACAGAGGTAATCAAAATCCTTGTCGATTTCCTTGATTTTTGGCACCATCTCCTTCTGGGCAAACTCGAATATCGTTCGGTCGCTTATCAGCTTTGCTGTGCCGACGGTATAATTAAGCCTTTCTATTTCGACGTCGGGAGCAATACCGGAAGACGCATAGACCACTCTTCCTCCAAGTGTCTTAAACGCCTCCTTTTCGCCGGTTTCGTTCAACTCATCGGGGTCCCGATACCGAACGGCGTAATACTCGCCACGACCCTTGTCGTAAGGACGTTGAACCAGCCTGCCGGACGGTGTCAACCAGCGTGCGGTCGACAATCTTATCACCGCGCCATCTTTGAGCTGATAAGGGAACTGAACCAGCCCCTTGCCAAAGCTGTTAGTTCCTACAATCATACCGCGGTCGAGGTCTTGAATTGCCCCGGCTACGATCTCTGAGGCGGAAGCGCTGCCCCCGTTGATCAGGACTATTAGATCGAACATCTTATGGGTGGCTTCGTCTGTGGATCGATACGTGCTGTCCGTCGATCCCTCACGCCCCACACGAGATACAATCGTTTGACCACCGGGAATGAACATATCGGCAATCGATACCGCCTGAGCAAGTCGACCGCCCTGGTTGTTGCGCAGGTCGAGGAGCAGTTGGGTCATTCCGGCTTTTTCAAGCTCAGCCAGCGCTTCGCTGAGCTCAGCAGTAGTGGTAGCCGTGAACTGGTTAATCATAACATAGCCGGTGTGATCATCCAGCATGAAACTGGTCCAGACGGAGTAAATCGGTATCTTATCCCGGACAATCGTGAAATCCAACGGTTCAGGGGCGCCTTCGCGTGCAACCTTGATCTTGACTGCTGTTCCCTTGGGTCCACGCAGCTTCTTGAATACCTCATCGTTGGTGATCCCGTATGCGTTGACACCGTCGATTTCGACAATCTTGTCACCGGAGCGGATACCGAGCCTTTCTGCCGGTGTGCCGGTTATCGGAGCGATGACGGTGATAAGCTCGTTCTGGATCACGAACGATATGCCGATGCCTTCAAACTCGCCAATGTCTCGCTCGGCGATCTTCTCCTGCTCTTTGGGTGGTATATATACGGAATGCGGATCCAACCGCTTCAGCATACCTTCGATGGCGCCTTCGGACAATCGTTCCAAGTCAGGCTTCTCGACATAGGCATTGTTTATAAGGCTCATCACTGCGGTAACCTTTCTTACCTCGGAGATAACCGTACCAGCCGCTGTGACGAAGCGATTTGTAATCCACAAGCCACTAACGACAACAACTACGATTATAGCTATTCTGTAACCAAACCTAAATGGTGCAGTTTTTTGTGTCACGTTATTACTTCCGGTTTATATCTTGTTATACTCGACAGGATTGTCGGGTCTACTGGTAGACAGTACAATACTGTACCAACTAACCCGACAGGATTGTCGGATCTACCCATTTCATTATGTGGCAGACAGGAATGTCCACCCTCCCCGTATGGATCACACTTGATCAAAATACTTGGTTTAGTACCATGATTAAAACTTTCCTTATCGCTCAACGCAACTTCTACCTTATCAGCATAACCTTCCGAGTGAACACTTTTTCAGCAGCCTCCAATCGAACGAAATAAATTCCTGACGGCAAATCGGGAGCGGATAGAGTAACGGCGTGTACACCGGGCGGTTGGATGCCCCGGAATATATCCATCACGCTTCGACCGGAGAGATCATATAATCGCAATGCCGCTTCGGACCGATACGGTAGGCTGTATTCGATCTGGGTGGAGGAGTTGAAGGGGTTGGGGAAAGCAGGATAAAGTATAAAGGAAGAGGGATGATGGACAAAATCGGATGAGACCCCGCGAGCTTCGGATGCATCGTAAATACCAAGGTTCATGACGCTGGCAACATAAATCAGCCTATCATCACCGACCGCAACACCATAAAGATAACCGTGTGTGTAGTAGGATCCAATTTCATAAGGCTCCTCCGGATTGGATATATTTACCACCCACAAAACACCTTCATGACCGACAATATAGGCATAGTCCCCCACGATATCAATATCGCGAGCCCACCCGCCACAAATACCGACCTGATGCGGTCGGGATGGATCTGAGACATCCACCACACGAAAGCCCCCGTATCCATTGGCTACATAGGCGTAGTCCCCGATGATTACGACCTCATAGGCATCGGCTGATCGCATTGTGCATAATCCTGTTTCCTGAGGTGCTTCAGGATTGGATATGTCAATCACCCGTAAGCCGGAATCCCCATCGGCGACGTATGCGTAGTTCCCTGCGACAGCAACACCCCGGGCAAATCCAGGTATGTCGCAGAAACCCGTTTCTTGAGGAGCTTCCGGATTGGATACGTCCACCACACACAAGCCGGAATTCCCATCCGCAATATAAGCATAGTCCCCACTGACAAATACCCCCCGAGCATCTCCCCTTGTGTTGTAGGAGCCCGTTTCTTCAGGAGCTTCAGGATTGGAAATATCCACCACACGCAAGCCGGAATCTCCAACGGCGATATATGCGTAATTCTCGAGGATCGTAATATCGCTAATAACACCTCGAAAAACGCAGAATCCCGTCTCTTGAGGGTGTTCAGGATTGGAAATATCCACCACGCGAAAGAACGACTCAAACCAATCCCGATCTTCGTAATCAGGCCATAATACACAGGCAACATAGGCGTAATCCCCGTGAACTGCCACATCAAAAATATAATCCTGCGTGGCGAGGTATGAACCCACCTCCTGCGGCTCTGCCGGATTAGATATATCTACAATTTGGAGATATTCATCAAATGGCGGATCGATTGTCCCCTGATTGAACGTCGCTACAAAAGCATTATCACCGGAAATAGCAAGGTCATACGCATTATTGGGCATGTCGCAGACCCCTGTTACATACGGCTCGGTTGGATCGGATACATCCAGTACCTGTAAATCACCATTTAACGTCGTGACGTATGCATAAATCCCGTCAACTACTGCGTCTGAAGCCCATCCCAGCGTGTCGCAAAAGCCAACTTCCCGCGGCTGTGTCGGATCGGATATGTTCACAATCCGCAAACCGGAAGACCCGTAAGCAACATAGGCATAGTCTCCGGCGACTTCAACACCCAATGCACCGCTGTCTGTCTCGTAGCTTCCGACTTCCCGGGGACGGGTGGGATCGGATACGTCTACTATCAGCAAACCCGAATTCCACTCAGCGACATAGACATAGTCCCCGGCGACTGCAATGCCATAAGACCAAATAGGTGTATCGCAGACACCTGTCTCATGAGGGTCTTCCGGGTCGGATACATCCACCACCCGCAAGCCTCCATCTCTATCTGTGACATAGGCATAATTACCAGATACCGCAACGATTTCGGCATAGCCGGGCGTGTCGAGGGATCCTACTTCACGTGGGCGGGCGGGATTAGATATATCCACCACCCGCAAACCTACATTTCCGTTGGCGACGTATGCATAGTTCCCGGCGACTGCAATGCCATAGACATATCCCAGCGTTTCGCAGAAGCCAACTTCCACAGGGTTCTCCCGGTCAGAGACGTCCAATAACCCAAAACCAGTGCCGCAAGCAACATAGGCATAATTGTCGGAAACCGCGACGTCATAGGCTCCGTCCCAGCGGTTAAGAGCGCTGGAAACCTTACGCACACCGCTGTTGTCCTGGGCGAACAGTTCTGCGCTACCGAGAAGCACGAAACTTGCGAATAGAACTAAAACACTTCGCATTGCATTATCTCCTTATTTTACAAGCATTATCTTCCTGGTAAACGACTGCCCCTCCCCCTCCAACTTCACAAAATACAATCCCGAAGCCATATTCCCCGCGCTCAAACTCTCCTGGTGCAAGCCAGCCTGTAGCCTGCCATTTACCAGTGTCTTGATCCTCTGCCCGGACAGGTTGTAGAGGTTTATCGAGACGTCAGATGCGAAAGGAAGGGCGTATTCGATAGTGGTCGAAGAGTTGAATGGATTGGGGTAGGCGGGATAAAGTATAAAGGAAGAGGGATGATGGACAAAATCAGATGAAATCCCGCGCGCTTCGGAGGCATCGTAAATGCCGAGGTTGTGGGAATTGGCAACATAAATCAGCCCATCATCACCGACTGCAACACCCTGAGCCAAACCTCGTGTGTAGCAGGATCCCGTTATATGAGGCTCCTCAGGATTGGATATATTCACCACACTTAATAATCCAAAATCCTTATGAACAACATAGGCATAGTCCCCCGCAACTTCAATACCGTGAAACCTTCCGTAACAAGAACCGACTCGATATGGTCGGAATGGATCTGAGACATCCACAACTAAAAAATCTATCCCCCGTGCGCCAGTGTAAGCATAGTTCCCTTGGACCGCAACAGTATAGGGGTATCCCGCAGTAATGAATGAACCCGTTTCGGTAGGTTCTTCAGGATTGGAAATATCCACTACACGCAAACCGGAATCGCTAACGGCAATGTAAGCGTAGTTCCCGCTGACAGAAACGCTCCAAGCATATCCCGGCGTGTGGTAGGATCCCGTCTCGTGAGGTTCCCTTGGATTGGAGACATCCACCACGCTCAAGCCGGAATCCCCATCGGCAATGTATGCATAGTCCCCGGCAACAGCAACGTCCTTAATCCTTCCCGGCGTGTAGCAGAAACCCGTTTCTTGAGGAGCTTCAGGGTTGGAAATATCCACAACCCGCAAGCCGGACAAACCGGAATCCCTCTCTGTAATGTATGCATAATCACCGACGACCGCGATATCCTCAACACCACCAGGTATATTGCAGAATCCCGACTCTTGAGGAACTTCAGGATTTGAGACATCCATCACCCGTAGGATGGACTCATACCCATCCGGACCATCGCGATGAGTCCATTTATCAGCAACATAGGCGTAGTTCCCACGAACTTTCACATCAACAATCGATCCCTGTGGATCCCTATATGATCCCACCTCCTGCGGTTCTGTCGGATCGGAAATATCAACAATTTGTAGAAATTCATCATGAGGCGGATCGATTGTCCCCTGATCGAAGGTGGCTATAAAAGCATTATCACCGGAAATAGCAAGGTCATACGCATTATTGGGCAGGTCACAGGATCCTGTTACATGCGGCTCGATTGGATCGGATACATCCACCACCTGTAAATCACCACTTATCCTCGTAACGTATGCAAAATCCCCCGCAACCACAGCGTCTGAAGCCCATATCACCGCATCGCAATAACCTACTTCCCGCGGTCGTTCCGGATCGGATATGTCCACTACCCGTAAGCCGGAAAGCTGAGTAGCAACATAGGCGTAATCTCCAGTGACATCTACACCAGCCGGACGGCTGTCTGTCTCATACAGCCCGACTTCCCGTGGACGAGTCGGATCGGATACGTTCACTATCAGCAAACCCGAATTCCACTCAGCGACATAGACATAGTCCCCAACAACCGAAATACCATAAGACCGAATAGGTGTATCGCAGACACCTGTCTCGCGAGGGTCTTCAGGGTCGGATACATCCAGCACCCGCAAGCCTCCATCTCCATCCGTGACATAGGCGTAATTCCCGGCGACAGTAACGATCTCGGCATAACCGGGCGTGTCGAAGAATCCGACTTCCCTGGGACGGACTGGATTAGAAATATCCACCACCCGCAAACCTACATTTCCGTTGGCGACGTATGCATAGTTCCCGGCGACAGCAATGCCATAGACATATCCCGGCGTTTCGCAGAAGCCAACTTCCACAGGGTTTTCCCGGTCTGAGACGTCCAATATACCAAAACCAGTGCCGCAAGCAACATAGGCGTAGTTGCCGGATACCGCGACGTCATAGGCTCCTTCCCAGCGGTTAAAAGCGCTGGAAACCTTGCGCACACCGCTGCTGTCCTGAGCGAAAAGATCTGCGCCCGTCGTCAGAACGACGCAGATGCCGATGATTGAGATGATGATTGCGATGCGCATAACTATCTCCTCCTCTTGAGTTTAGCCTTGTTGAAACTCGACATTATTTATGGCGGTTGGATAGGCAGGTCATTCGGGTATCTGATACAGATATGCCCAAATATAGAGTCAATAATACAGAAAGTCACTTTTCTTAAGAAAAAAACTTGAAACCTCCCATGGCATTGATTTATCAATGGTAAGTGCTCCCCAGTTAATCCCCTTACCACAGAACTAAGGAGGGGTTACCTTAGACCTTATAACCGATGCTCTTATGTCCTCCCGACCTTTGCACCCGGATAACGACGTATCAACCCTTTAAGCTGCATCGATGTCAACAGCCTGTTGATCTCAACCGCTCCAGTTCCACCGCGGCGGATCAGATCATCGATGAGCAACGGTCCAGCTTCGAGCAGGTTATATACCCTGGCTTCGCTTTTATCGAGTTTCGGCAGAGAAAGCGTCGCCGAAATGTTCAGAACCGGCGCAAGCTGGGAACGTAGATGCTCCTTGATGTCCTCGCCGTTCTCGACAAGCGTCGCAGTTCCTTCCTTCAACAATCGGTTGACACCAGCGGTGCGCGGCAGTCCCGCGGATCCAGGCACCGCAAAGAGCTCGCGCCCCTGTTCAAGCGCCAGTTTTGCGGTAATCAACGCTCCGCTGTTCAATCCGGCTTCGACAATAACCACACCCAGGCACAAACCGCTGATGATACGATTACGCTGCGGGAAATGGTGCGGCTCCGGTTCGACGCCGGGCGCATATTCAGACATCACCGCGCCCTGGGAAACAATGCGTTCATACAGACGGCGGTTCGACGAGGGATAAATCACATCGATCCCCGAACCGAGAACCGCTATTGTCCGCCCTCCCGCCTTCAAGGCGCCGACATGAGCCAGTGAGTCCACGCCAAGCGCCATGCCGCTGACCACCGTTACACCCGAAGACGCCAGCTCACCGGCTAACCTCGTTGTAACCCTCTTGGCGTTATCACTACAGGCGCGTGTACCCACCACGGCAACTGAATAATCGTATAACGGCGAGCTCTCACCCTTGACAAACAAAACAATCGGCGGATCATTGATCGTCTTCAACCGGACTGGGTATTCCTCATCCCAGAATGTAACCAACTGGGCTTCTATTTCGTCGAGACGGGCGAGCAGCTTTTCAGCTTTCTGCGGTGACCGCCCCGATTTGACGACCGCGCGTCCGACTTCAAGCGGAACCTTTACCGCCTGAGCAATCTCTCCTGCCGGTGAGGCGATCACGTCTCGAGGCGAACCGAACATCTCGACCAATTCCCTGGCGCGACTGTTGCCGATCCCCGGTGCAGATAAAAGAGACCACAGCGCCAGGCGGTCGGTTATATCAAGCTGCTTGACTGTTTTCTCGCTCAGTTGACAGCCTCCTGTTTCAATCCAAGCTGTTCTGCAACCATTTCAACCAGGTCGTCCAAGCCGTCGCCTGTCACACTCGACACTTCCAGATCAAATGATAAGTCGGTTTTATTATCATCACAGGGCAGATCCGATTTCGATATAATCAGAATTCTCGGCAACCTGGAAAGCTCTTCGCTGTAGCCGTCAAGCTCTTCGATTAATTGCTTATAAGCCTTGCGGTAATCCGATTCCGGGGCTTCGATGAGGATGACCAGCAGTTTCGTGCGCTCGATATGCCTCAGGAAACGATGACCCAACCCCCGACCTTCACCCGCGCCCTCGGCAAGCCCCGGAATATCAGCCATAACAAAACGCTGGTAAACGCCATAAGTAACGATACCCAACGCCGGGGACAGGGTACTGAACGGATAGTCGGCGATGTTGGGTCTTGCTCTCGTCAACGCCGCCAGCAGGGTCGATTTGCCGGCATTCGGTCTGCCTACCAATCCAACGTCCGCCAGCAGCTTAAGTTCCAATCTTATCCGTTTCTCTTCGCCGGGTTTTCCGGGTGTGCACTTGCGTGGCGTCCGGTTCCGAGGAGTAGCAAACCTGCTGTTGCCGCGACCGCCCTTACCGCCGATGGCAACCTTGAACTCCTGCTTGTCTTCTGTGATATCCGCCAGTAACTGGTCGTTGTCAGCATCCCACACCAGCGTTCCAACCGGAACCCGGAGCACAACGTCCTTTCCGGCACGTCCGCTCCTTTTGCCACCCTGCCCCGGACGACCGTTCTCAGCATGATATAAACCGCGTAAAGTCGTGTCCTCAAGCGTCCAGAGCTGGCTGGACGCCCGTATGATTACATCACTACCGCGTCCGCCGTCTCCGCCGTCCGGTCCGCCCTTGGGCAGGTATTTGGCTCGATGAAAGCTGATCACACCATCGCCGCCCCTGCCCGCGCAAACCCTGATTTCAACCTCATCGATAAAACGCAACACCGCCTCATAAAGAGAAGCCGCGGCGCCCATCTGTAATTACGTGGAAACCGCGGCTTGTAAGTATTGTTCTATAAACGCCAGGCTTCAGCCGAATTACTTCATCAGCACTAACTTGCAGCTCGCCATCCGTGCGTCCGTTTCAAGACGAACGATGTAAACACCGGTGGCAAGTGAAGATGCGTCAACAATGAAGCTGTAGTGTCCCGCTGCCATATCGCCCTCGGCAAGTGTGGCTACCTCGCGACCGGTCAGATCGAAGAGCGCCAGTCTGGCATAACCGCGCTGGGAAATCTCGAAGCCGACATTCGTGGTCGCATTGAACGGATTCGGATACGGTTGTTCAAGCTGGAAATGATAAGGCGAGATCGAGCCCTTATCTTTAACCTCCAACGGACCGACATCTTCATCACCGGTCGGTGCAATAGCGTAATATCCCTGGTTTTCAGTGAACACACCACTCATCCACTCGAACTCGGTGTAAGTCACAAGCCCTTTTTCTTCTCCCTCTTGGCGGAGGTACAAGCCGCGATTGTCGATTACTGCTTGCGTCAAACCGTTGGTTGTGAACCAGCTTTCACCGGTGTTGTCCTCAATTGCCCAGTAATTCAACTCTAAAGCTGACACGGATATGGTGTCAATCACGAAATTCCTGACTATGACATAAACACCCTCGAGCTGCTCGGCGCGTTCAAGCCAAACCAGCTCGCCGGCGTCGACAATCAACGGCTCCGGTTTATCGCCGGCTCTAATGACGCTGTACCCGGTTACGTCGATGTAAGTGGCATATTCCCAGTAGTCAGGATCATCGGGATCGCGCTCCATCACCGTACCGGTTACTTCGATGAGGTCACCTTCGTTCAGGTTTTCTTCAATGCCGCGCACGTAAATCCCAGCCCAGTCACCGCCCGGACCGTTCTGAATAACATAAGCGCCGAACTGCTGGTTGAACGTAGCCGGTGTGGTAACAACACCCTGTACTGTCACTTCATAACCGCGGTAGGGTGAATAGTCGACGCCCCACTCGCTCGGAGGTTTTTGAACATCCTGGATGTCCTGAATGGTCAATCCGCCCTCTTCGCGGACGACGTATGACCAGTACCAGCGCGTTGAAGGTGCATAACCTTCCAAATCGGCGTTATTGGTGGCATGGATGCGGTACCAGACGCGCGTTCCCTCTTCCTGCCCGGGGATCGTTCCAGCCCATGTATCGCCTTCGATACGCTCCATATCAGTCGTTTCAGGATTATCCTCACCACCGTTAAGGATATACTCGATCTGCACATTACCAAGTACCTGATCGCCACCCGCGAGAACGGAAGCTCTTACATGAACATCGTTGTTCGGAGTAGGAACACCAGGATCACGAACCTGATCCTGGGCATACGGTCTGTAGTCGAGGTAGTTATGGAACTGGAAATTTTCATGCGGCAGCTCAACGGCAAAGCCTCCATGGTCCAGGTCATCAAGCGCGACCCTGTGGTAGATGACCGGACAATTGGTAGGATCTCCTTCATCCTGCGGCAAACCGCCGGCTTCCGTATCCAGAATGTACATGATATGCAGAGTATCATCAGCCACATACGCCACCGATGGCCAATTCTCGCTCATGCACTCTTCGACTTGAGGTGCATCGTCCTCTTCCCAACGGGTTTCGGTGATATTAAACGGCTCCTGCCAGGTAATGCCGTAATCGACCGAGATCGAAACCATGATCTCGGCGTTGCTGAAACCAAGTCCGCTGGTATCGGTGGCGTTTTCAAACCACTCCCAGCCGGTGAAGTCACCATTGTCATCATAGGTGGGCGCCATAATCTTCGGGAAGTTACACCAGACGACATACACTGTCCCGGCAACCCTGGGATTGAATGCGATCGATCCACGATCAGCATTCATCCGCCAGCCGCCGCAGCGGGTATGTAAATCTCCCTGGTCGGTGCGGTTGAAGTACCAGCCATCGTAGATCATGGTGATCGTATCTTCACGGGAACTCCAGAACCAGAGAAAATCGTGTTCGCCGGTCTGAGTAGCGGGCCAACCATTAGCATTTACCAGCGTATATTCCCAGAAGCCGTTCGTGGCAAAGGTTGCATACAGATCATCGTTGCCCCACGGGTCAAACTGGATATCAATATCGCAGTACGGTCGGAAGGTATCACCATAAGCTTCCGTTGAATCTATCGCCCATAAGTCAGGACGCACCGGCAGGATATTGGTCAACGATTGAATACCATTATCCCAGTCCCACTCCTCGCCGTCGTCTGAGACAATATATCGAATATCGCTGTTGTGCTGGTAAAGACCCCCAAACTCCTCCCAGGGACCGGTCGGAATACCGATTCGGCTGTGATGCCACGCCAGAACCACCTTGTCCGAGGTGGGTGAAGCAGAAGCTACCTGGCTGATAACCGCTGCCGTATCCACGTTAACCGGTCTTTCAGGCCAGGTCCAGTTTTCGAAGTTTTCATCGGCTGTACCTCGTGAATAGCCGATTCTGTGCCACATCGGTCCATTATCGCCCTGGTACTGGCAGGAGACCACATGTGAAGCGTTGTTACGATCGACGGCTCCATGGGGCCAAATGAACTGTGTGTTCGGGAACGCCGGTGGGTAAAACACATCGAACGCACCGAAGGCACGCATGAAATCCATAGACTGTGTGGTGGCGATATGTTCCTCATCCGGTGCATCCGGGTAATTCTGAGAGTGGAAATAAACCACACCTAAATCATTATAGGCAGGATTTTCGTGTCCACGAGGTAATATTGAAAGACAACAGTACCCGGACTTGGTTTGGTTTGATATATCGGTTCTTACCGCATTGCCCGGTTCCGCAAGAAGTTCACCTTCTCCACCCTCTATAGGTGGATGCAGGTAGTTATAGACAACGTGACGTGTGCGGTTCTCGGAATCGAAACCCTTCATCCAGGCAAAATGAACGCCTCCGAAGCTGTCCCTGGCAATCAACTTGCCGAGACTGCCGTTAGCCTGATAATCATACCAGGTATAGCCGATAAGGAAATCGTCGCCGATTGCGACATTACCGATCGGTTCTATATCATCCGCTTCATCACGACCGATCGTGTTTGCTGCACCTTGATCCAATGGTTCAGTGGTGGAGCTGTGGATAATGTCGGTGTCCGGTCCGATGTTTCTGACCGCGTTTGGATCCTGAATCCGAACATCGAGAACCGGGTTTACAGGATCTGCCGGTCGTGCAAACAAGGGTGCGGACAACAGTCCTGTTAATAAGAGGAATAGCAATGCCTTCCGCATAATTTTACCTCCTGTGCTTCTATGTTTGATTAAAAATTTCCTTATTACTTAAAATTACAAAATATTACTACTATTTGTCAAGTAATTCAATGAAGTACTAATGACAGATACCATCGCCATAGCGATTCTCCCCACAACAGAGAAATGATACCGCCCAAAGCCAGATACGGACCGAATGGAATGCGCTGTCCCCACTTCTTCCCCCCGGCGATAATCATGGCGCTTCCAACAATGGCGCCGATGAAAACGCCCAGGATGAACATGCCACCCGTTCGTGCAGGACCAAGGTAAAGCCCCATCATCCCGGCTAATTTCACATCACCCATCCCCAGAGTATCCTTCCTGAACAACAACTTGCCGAATAGTCCCATCAGACCAAGCAGTCCCAGTCCGACCAACCCACCGAAAGCCATCGATAAGAAACGTTCGTTGAAGGAACGCTCGTTAGGGAGTAACAAGGTTAACACTATCGCAATAATAGCACCGGTCAGGACTATCCTATTGGGCAGGCGAAAGGTTTGAATATCTATCACAGATAAAGCCAGCAACGTAGCTGTCATCGCGCCGTACAGTAGCAGATCCCCGCCCCAGCCGAAATGAGCCAGCAGAACAACCGCAAAAAGTCCCATGCTCGCTTCAACCGCAGGATAAACGAGAGAAATCCTCTCACCGCAGCCGACACATTTCCCACCGATAATGATATAGCTTAATAAAGGGATATTTTCCCAGGGTTTGATGGGGCGCTTGCATTTGGGGCAGTAAGAGGCAGGCAGGATTATCGACTTGTCTTTCGGCACACGGTAAATAACGACGTTCAGGAAACTCCCCAACGCGCAGCCAATTATGAACACCAATAGATACTCAGGCAGATAGATAACCATCGCCACAACCTTTACATGATGTGCATGAGTGCAGAGAGGCACGGCGAACCGTGCCTCTCAAGACAATCAAATACTCCCCACCGCAGCACGATATCTATAGACCGCGCTGTAGAGCAAAACCTAATTTAAAGATGGGTAGATAAATAGTTACGATGATTGATACCACTACAGCGCCGAGTGTGACAATCATCAGCGGCTCGATAAGCGAGGTCAGCCTATCGACAACCGCATCCACCTGCTTGGCATAGAAATAAGCCGCCTTGTCCAGGAGTTTTTCCATCTCACCGGTCTCCTCCCCGGTGGCAATCAACTGGATAATCGTCGGTGGGAACACGTCCGTTTTCTTAAGCGCCACCGATATGGCAAAGCCATCCTTGATTAACATCTTGGAGGTCTCTATAGCCCTGATGAAAACCCGGTTCTGCACCACTCTCTGCACATGTGTCAATGACTCAAGCACCGGTACACCACTGCCAAGAAGGATGCCGAAGGTTTTGGCAAACTTGTTCATCATCGAGTACTGAACAAGAGTACCAAAAACGGGGAAATGGATCTTGATCGTGTCGAAAATCATCCCCCCCTTCTCTGTCATCTGTATAACCCAGCCGATGAAAACACACACCAAGATGATCAGAGTAAACGGTACAAAGTTCCTGCTTAACATTTGCGAAATCGCAACCAGTGCACGGGTGGGACCGGGAAGACGGGCGCCGAACTTGGCGTAAATCTCGGCAAACTGAGGCACCACAAACAGGAGCAGCCCTGAGACGATCAGGAGCATGAATACCATTACGAAGAACGGATATGAAAGCGCCGAAATAACCTTGCGCCGAGTGTCCGCCATGACTTCGAGATAGTCGGACAGTTCCTCGAGAATCACGTGCAGAGATCCGGAAATCTCACCCGCGTGAACCAGTGCCGTGTACAAGTTGTCAAACGTTCCCGGACTCTCGGACATGGCTTCCGACAGGCTCATGCCCTTCTTCAGATTGTTACCGCATTTCGCCAAGATCTTCCGGAAACGGTGGTTTTTCTCTTCGACCATCAGGTTGCTGATAGACTTCTCAATGGTCAAACCGGCTGAGAACATCGTGGACAACTGGCGGGTGAAGAAAACGAGGGTGTTAAGAGGAATAAAGTCTTTGATCCTCTGGACACTAACCTGGATCTGCTCGTTAATCGGTGGAAGTGCGGTCGCGCTTAAGGCGGTTCGGATCTCCCGCAGCGATACCACTTTGTATCCCTTCTTTGCCAACGTCTGCATGGCAACATCCAGGTTGGAGGCTCTCAGCTTGTCCTCCCGCCTGATGCCTTTGGCATCCGTTATGATGTATTGAAATTGTGGCATATACTTCCTTTGGTTAAGCCGTGTATTTCAAAGCTTACTCGTATTCCTGAACTGTAACTCGAAGAACCTCGCGAAGAGTGGTTACACCGGCGGCTATCTTGCGCAGTGCCGCCTCGCGCAGCGAAATCATACCGCGTTTTATCGCCTCGTCCCTGATCTCCTCCTGGTTGGCGTTGTCAAAGATCAGGCGGCGTATAGGTCCCTTGATCTCGAGAAGCTCGAATATCCCGGTTCTGTCAAAGTACCCGGTGCCGCGGCAATGAATACAACCTTTCCCGCGGTAATACTTGGTATCCTTGTAGCGCTCCTTCTCATCATCGTTCATGTTCAACATAGACATCTCATATTCATCCGGTTCATATTCATACTTGCACTTAGGACATATTTTCCGCACCAGGCGTTGAGCCATCACTAACAACAGACAGCTTCCCACCAAGAACGGGGGAACGCCGATATCGATAAATCTCGTGATTGTCGAGGGCGCGTCGTTCGCATGCAGGGTGGTGAAGACGATATGACCTGTCAGCGAGAACTTGATGGCAATATCAGCGGTCTCACCGTCACGAATCTCACCAATTAAAAGCTTGTCAGGGTCTTGACGCAGAATATGCCGCAACGCGGTGGAGAACGTCAGCCCAATTTTGGGCTTGACTTGAACCTGATTGATGCCGTTCGAGTGATACTCAACCGGATCCTCTACAGTTGTAATATTGTCTTCGATCGACTTAATATCGCTTATTGATGCGTAAAGTGTCGTCGATTTGCCTGAACCGGTAGGACCCGAAACCACGATCATGCCGTATGGCTGGATAATTGTACGCTTGAATATCTTGAGCATGTCGTGGTCGAAGCCAAGCTGGGTCAGCGATCTCGAGAAGGAGGATTTGTCCAGCAGGCGCAGTACGACCTTTTCGCCGTTAACGGTAGGTAGAATCGAGACACGCACGTCAACTTCGCGATCTGTGGTCTTGATACCGAAACGACCGTCCTGAGGCAAACGTTTCTCGGCAATGTTCAGACGTGAAATGATCTTGATGCGTGAAATGATACCGGCATGTGATGAATGTGGCGGCGTCATGACCTCCTGCAGTACACCGTCGATGCGATAGCGCACAGAAACGTAATCATCCTGGTACTCTATATGAATATCAGTGGAGCGTTCCTTCAATGCATCGGCGATAATCAGGTTGACCAGCTTAACAACCGGAGCGTCTTCCAGTGCCGCGTCAACCTTGGTCATGTCGACCATGCCGTCCTCTTCATCCTCGGCCTCGACGAAGATCTGCAGATCGTCGATTACATCCCTGACCTCGGAGTCCTTACGAATGCGCACGTAGAGCTTCTCTATCGCAGCCGTAATTCCAGTCGGTGTTCCCAGTACGGGTAGAACCTTCTGCTCCGTCAGCTTCTGCAGGTTGTCAATAGCGATAATATCGTCAGGATCAGCCATAGCAACCAGCAGAGTGCCGTTTTCCATCGCACTGGCAATCAGGGTGTTCTCCCGCGCGAATGATTCAGGAATCAGTCTTACGGCGTCTTCCCTGGCTTCAAGAAGTTTTTCATTGGCGATGAAATCCATGCTCATCTGGTGAGCGAGAGCAGCATAAACCTGCTCCTCAATCGCGAAACCAAGTTTGATAAACAGATCACCGATCTTCTCGCCGCTGTACTTCTGCTCGGCAAGCGTTTTCTTGAGTTGATCCTCAGTGATAACTCCTGCCGTAACAAGAATATCACCCAACTTGGCGTATGTTGGTATGTCTTTTAATGCTTCCATGTTTTATAAACGGTCCTATGGTGTTAGCTGATTATTTTAATAGCGATCATTACCGATAGTACTGTCTTTTCAATACGTTGATGAAATTAAGTTGAACGGCTAAAATGGGGCGCTGTCTGTAATATCAGACAGCGCCCTTTGGTTAAAAAATTGTTTCTGTTCTATCGATGTCTGGTGATGACCACAATAACCGGGTCAGCAATGACATCCTCATAACCTACTACCTGAGCACCGATCTGTACGTTCATTTCCGGAGATACGTCATCGAGGAAGAAATCCCATTCCGTACCGCGCAGGTATACGGTCGCTTCACCCGGATTCTCGCGGTGTTCCCGATGTCCGTTATCAATGTGCCAGCCGGTGTACTTGATCGCTGGTTCCGGCGGATCGCCCAAGTGATCGTATATTCGATAACGCGGAGCACGGTAATGGTTGTACCAGTAAAAGTATGTCCGGTTCGCAGTGAACAGGATGGGAGCGTTATTAATCAGTACCT
>CAYYHI010000001.1:37720-61043 GCA_964471745.1 uncultured bacterium
CAGTGGATGTTTGCCACCTCCATATTCGGAGCGTCGATCGCCCAGTTCTCCGGTGAGCAGTGCAGCACCAGTATACCTCCCTGCAACGGAAGTTGATGTTTTCGGGTATTCTCGATCATCCTATCAGCAACCCGACACTGTGCGGAGATGATTAGGGTATCGAAAGTATTATTGCTGTTATACTCATACACCGCGTATGCGATTCCCTTCTCAATGTTCCCGTTGCGACTTTCGTTACCTGTTACGGCATCGCCGATCGAAGCGACGGAGTCACAGGTGAACCAGACCGGAATGCCGTCCTCAACCGGATTCCTGTACTCGTCGTAAACCCGTGCATTAGCTTCGATAATCCAGACACCGGCGCCTCCATCTACACCGGTGTTGTTAACATCGATGTCGATCTGATCCGGTGGACCGGAAAGAACCTGTACCCTGGATATGGTAACGGCGATGGTGTCCGGTACTTCCGGGTCCTCCGGGTTAACAATCAGTGTATAAGCACGCAGGAGTTTCGGGCCGGAAAGGGTTCCCGAGTTCAACGTCGCAGTTGCTATACCGCCGGAAGTAATAGACGAATCCATCATGCCGTGGTCGTTGATGTTGCAGCCGGCTGGTGGGTCCGGCTCGTTGAGGAGCTGGAAAAACACCACAGACGGCACTTCAACAAGGTTGTGGTTGGCATCATACAGGAGCGCTTGCAGAGTACTGGAAGTATTGCCACTGGTACCCTGAACAGCGATGGCGGACGGATCGGCTTCGAGTTGTATCGAGTTCGGAGTTGCGGACCGGATCACTACCGTTGTCTGACCGGTTATCGAACCTCCCGCTGTGTTGACGGTCGCGGTGATTACAGCAACACCGGACGTGACGCCAGGCGCCAGATGCACGACAGCCTTACCGCTGTCGTTCGTAGCCGCGGAGAGATGGTCGAGCGAACCGAGCGTGGCATCGAACGTTACCAGTATGCCTGAACCGACCTGGTTATTTGATGTATCCAGAACAGTGGCGGTGATAACCGAATACATACCCGGATCGTTGGTCTGAAGATTGTTAGGATCAGCGGTTACTGTAATCCGCACCGGTGGACCGGCGAATAGTACTATCTCCAATTCATTGCTGTAAACATATGAAGAATCAGCATTGATTACGTAAGACCTCAGTGTAGCTGTTCCAAC
This sequence comes from uncultured bacterium, assembly GCA_964471745.1. Classification (GTDB taxonomy): domain Bacteria; phylum Electryoneota; class AABM5-125-24; order Hatepunaeales; family Hatepunaeaceae; genus CAYYHI01. Next base: position 38,896 of record CAYYHI010000001.1, read on the forward strand.
GCGTGGATCGGCAATGTAGTAGTTCTCTGCCTGTCCGAAGTTACCGGTTATCGGCACAGCGTCACTGATAAAGCGACCGCGGTCAACCTCGAAGTACACGAGCTGACCAACAGATGCAAAATCGTTGTCTGACAGAATGCATGTTGCGCCGACCCATATCGAGTCAGCGCTGCCAGCCTGCACGCTGTTCGATGCCGCTCGAAGCGTGATCCGGTCGACCGGATTCCTCTCAAGGATGGTGATCTCAACAGAAGACTCCAAAGACATGGGATTATACAGCGCTGTAACAAGAGCGGGAACTGAATTTCCAACATCATCCAAAGAGGGCACGCCGATGTCGGTAAATACGGCTCGGGCTATACCAAGCGAGTCGGTGATTACCGGTGAATTTACTGCGCCGTGAGTAGATGTAAAGATTACTTCACGACCGACGAGCACCTGGTGGTTGGCATCCTTCAGAACCGCTTCCAAATGAGCAACCGTCAAGCCTCGGTCGGCATAAATATGGTTGACGTCAGTTGTCAGGTCGAGGTCACCCTCATCGCTGGCGGATTTTGCAACTTCTATCCCAACGGTCTTCCTCAGTTCAGCTCTCGTCTCCGGGATTTCCGCACGGATGCTGTCCACGATCGACACGTCCTCCAGATTCGGGAAATCCGTTCTCGGCGTAATGCGGTATTCCGCGGTGGCGAGACCGGTGCTGTCGGTGAGAGTAGTTTTTGCCAGAGAACCATAATCACAATCGAAGTTGACTTGCAGGTTCGCAATACCTTTTTGGCTCCAATCGACAACCCTGGCGAGAACCATCGCGTTGCCGGTCGTATCAGGCGGTAGACTCAGATATGATGGAATAACCTGGAGTGTGAGTCTGCCAATCTCCTTTGTTAACAGTTCGATGGTCAGTTCCAACTCGTCGGTTATAACTTCGTCATCGTCAGCGCCTGCGATACCTGACTTACCTTTCCCTGAGCTGTTATTCATACCTGGCTGCACTTCGCCTTCGGGTATCGAGTACAAGCCGCTGCTCGGAAGCACCGTCGCCCTGATTATCAGATCACCGTCTTCTCCAAGTGTGCTGAACGTGGTCCTGACTTCGCCCTTGGCGTCCGTGGTGTCGGTCGGGGTTAATGCCCCGAAAATCCCTCCACCCGAAATAACCGGTTCAATCGTGAAACTGACCGTTGCGCGGGGAACACCGATGCCTTCCTCAGTAGTAACGACAGCGAGTATCTCAACCTGCGCGTTCTGATTGGGAACAACCTTGACCATCGGCGTCTCGGTCGTAATCGAAATGGCGTAAGCCTCTGCCCGCGCGGAGATCTCGATCGCAACGGAATCAACATGCTGACCTACACTGGCTAAGACTTTACAGATACCGGTATTGTTGACGGAAGTCCTGAAAATCTTGCTCACTCTACCGAAGTTGTCAGTAGTTCCCGTTTCACTGTCGACAGAACCCAGGTTCGCCGGTGAAGTCCTGAAGCGAACCAGGATACCGGAAATAGCCTGCCCACCCATGTCAACGAGCGAGGCGGTTACGACAGCTGTAACGGTTTCATTCGGCGGAACTGTCAGTACAGGCGGACCTTCAATATTGATGCTGCCGATGATGTCGTCGACGATCTCGATAGTGATGGTCTTGGTTTGAGTGACATTCCCCGAACTTGCCATGATTACAACCGGTGTACTGCGTTGGAGCACGACAGAATACGCGGCTGTTATCTCGCCGTTGGCATCGGTTTTCGACGAATCACCGCTTGCCAAAGCGAGGTGTCCCTTGTAGTCTTCCGGATTCTGGATGCCGAAACCAACTACTACATTCGGAACTCCAACCCCACTGGAGTTTAGCGCGGTCGCCGTTATGGTTTCCTGGCGTTCGTCGCCGACGTAACCTCTGATCAAGGCACTGTTAGTAACACGCAGCTCAATGGAAGCGACCTCGTCGCCTGAGGGAATGACAGGACTGGGGTTGTTTTCATCACAACCCACTATCAAACCCACAGCCAGAGCTGCTAATAACACTGTTACGGTTACAAGTAGCTTTTGCATTACCTTACCCTCCATAACTGTTCATCTTTCCATTTCACCACAGCTTAGCATTCTCCCACCACTACGGGCGGAAACGCATATGGTGCATTACCTATAACGTTCTTACTACCACTACGATAGTGGCTAACTGTGAAAGAACCAGGAGTATATCCTTGGTATACTCCCACCAATTTGTTTCCTTTTTCTCGGGGATAAAGATTGTATCACCGATCTCTATCCTGGTATTCCTGTCAGGCTTCTCCCAAACACCGGAATGCGCTCTTATCAAGCGTATCCTGCTCTTCCTGGCGTTCCAAGAGAAGCCTCCCGTCTTTTTAATATAATAAGCGTAATTCTCGCCGTGACTATATTTTACCAGCCCCGGATTGTGCACCTTGCCCATAACGTTGACCGTCGGGCTAAGGTGTGGTATTTCAATAACGTCCCTGTCCCTTAGTAGAATATCATTTGAAAGATCATTCTCAAGAAACAAACAACCAAAATCAACAATCACATCCGGCAGAACTTCACGCGACCTCAGCTTGAAATACTCATACTCCATATCCGTCATCTCACCGACCGGGATCTTCAGAAGCCTCTCATACTCCGGATCATCAATCTTACCCATTGCGGTTCGTTCGACCCTGCCGCCTCGAATGTCTGCTATATCAGTAAATCCCCCACAGGTTTGGATTATCTCCGTAAGCTTGGTAGCATTGTCTTCAATCGGGTATACGCCGGGGTACTTGACTTCACCTTTTACCTCGATGTTAAACCGCGGGTGATAATCCGGTTTGGCTCTGACAAAGATCCTGTCATCCATCTTCAGCAATGAGCCACGCGGGTGCGTTTTCGCATCCGTCAAGTCAGCCGTATAGTTACGGTTCTGATACCGATCATCCAGGAAGCTTTGTACAACAATATCAGTAAGTGAAGCGTCAGCACGAAATCCGCCGGCGATATCGACAATATCCAACAGGCGGTCGCCATCGATGTACTCATATTCACCCGGCGACTTGATCGCTCCGAAGATGTGAACTACACCGACATTGCTGTCAACCAGAGGCACATGAACCTGCGAACCATCTTTCAGAACAGGATTAAACCTGAGATCGCCGCCTCTTTCATAACGTAGGTAATCAATGACTGTCGACTTTCCAGTTCTGTCGACAATGCTGACCTTTCGCTTAGATGGTCCTCTTCTCTCCTCATCGAGTGTTGCCAGTTCGCCTTCTCTCTCAGGTTCGTCTTTCTCGCCAAAGTCAGTCTTTGCTTGATTTTCCTGTTTGACGACCTTCTTTTCTTCCGATTCGAGGAATCCATCCGCGAAGAATATCAATGTTGAAAGCCGGTCGATAGATGTAAGTTCGTAGACACCCGGCTCCTCGACAGCACCGCTGATCGAGACCTTCATCGACCGGATTTCAATGAGCTTAATCGTGACCTGTGCGCCGGTATAGATACGGCGAGACTTCTCAATGACAGTCTTCTCGGCGTCCTCAACCGAAATGCCCGCAACTTGAACAGGACCGACACCAGGGATTGAAATACTTCCGTCCGGTGAAACAAATAGATCGAACGTCAGCTCAATGTTTCCCCATACGGCAACTTCAAGCCGGTCACCAGGTCCCAGAATATATTCAGCAGGATCGATGATCCCTTCAAGCGCCTTCGCTTCGGCTTTGGGATGTGTCGGCTGCTGCTTGTATCTCGCCAGCGGGTCTTCGAGATTAAAACCTTTAGATTGGCTGTATGCCAAAGAGCAGTAAAACGTTAAAGCTGCCAATCCCCCCCGAAGAATGACCTGCCTGAACCGGCAAAGCCTCTTAAGATAGGACACTGTTAGACCTTTACCTGCCAAAAAACCATCTCTTGGCAGCGTTTACCATACTTCCTTATTTCTCATTAAATTCAGTACCTACATCTTCCTTGTATAACTCAAGTGTATTCTTGATCTCTTTCGACTGCTCGATATATGTATACTTATCAACCAGAATATGAGGAGTAACCTCAATGATAAGATCGGTCTTTTTATGTGAAATGACCTTGTAACGGAAGAGCCCGCCGACGTATGGAATATCACCAAAGAAAGGTACTTTATGCGTGGTTTTCAGTGCTGTCATTCCCATTAAGCCGCCGACAATAATGGATTGATGGTTTTTTACGCGTACGGTCATAGCTGCCGTACGTCGCACGATGCGCGGGATCGTCTGGTCAGGACCGATGAATTCAAAGATCGAGCTGACCTCAGGCACAACCGAAACGGTGATGTAACCGTCGGTGTTGACCTGGGGTGTTATCGACAACTTGATTCCGACCTCTTCACGCTGTACCGATACCTGTCCGCCCACTCCACCGGAGCTGGTAACGTAAGGAACAACGTCAACCAGTTCGATCATGGCAGGCTGGGCGTTCATTGTAACCACCTTCGTGTTTGCCAGAACATCGGCCATGCTGTTCTTCAACAGCCAGTCAATAGCAATTTGATAAACCGGCTGTGCGCGCCAGAACGTGCCTACGCTATTGAAGTCGTTAAACTCCTCGAACGGGTTGTACTGAGCGTTGCGACTCGACACCGCTTCAACGGCTGATGCCGCTTCAGAGCCAGGTTTTATCGATCCTTCATAAATACTCATCGAGGTGCTGCTGGAAAGCTTCGACCAGTTGATACCCAGCCGCTCCTCGTCTTCAACCGAAACTTCTACCAGACGAGCTGTAAGTGTAATTTGAAGTGAAGCCACGTCTATGTTCTTCACCACACGTTCAATATCGGTGATTATCTTGGGAGTGGTGATAATAAGAAGTTTATTACCGGATTTATCAACTTGGATCTCCGCGGGGAAATCCTCAAGCAAATCCTTTACTGTTTCAGCATCAGCATACTGGAGTGAAAGAACGTAGGAGTTCTCTCCGACGCGCTCTTTCAGTTTCTTTGATGATGCAACCAGAAAAGAAGTCCCGACAATTTCGTAAGATAATCCCGCGGCGCGCACCACCAGGTTCATTGCTTCTTCGATAGGTGTATCTTTAAGATGAATGGAAATCCGTTCTTCTTTGGATACGCCAGGTCCGGTTACGATATTAAAACCGCTCTTGGCGGCGAGAATTGACAAGACACTGGGCAAATAAGCATCTTCAGCGTCAATGCTGACGACCGTCCTCAAACCGGGGGCGGTCTCGGTTATTGACTTCATTTGAGTTCCGACTTCGCCTGTTTCTTGAGCCAGTCCCGCGCTAAACAGTATAGCGACAAAGATCAAAGCTATGGCTGGTGTCAGAGTTCTCAGACCCCGGAACGTTCCGCCCATTAGTACTCCTTTTATGATGACAGTTTAAATTATTCTCTGTTTCGACTGCTGCATTCAATCGGCTGAATTACTTGTTGCCTATTGAAATCTGCCTAACTTCAACAAACGGGAGTTTTTCGCCCTCCACGCCGAACATCTTCTCCTCCTCGGCAATTGTATCGGGCGCCTTCTCGGTAACGAGCTTCAGTCGTTCAGCTCCTCGTTTGAGAACCATGCGGTTCACCCCGATAGATTCCACACGGTAATCACCAATTTGGTCCCCCAACATCAGGACGTGGCTCCGTCCGCGGTGTTTTATGATAGCGGATGGCCCCTCCACGCCGGTAACCGTGCAGGAAAGCCGCATCGCGGTTCCTGTCTCAGCTGTTTCCTTCCCGAATTTATCCCTGAATTTCCGAGTGTGGATCACCCGAAGCAAGTCGAGAGGATCCTCCTCCAAATCAAATGTTTCCACAAGGCGAGCGCGCAGCTCAGCCTCAAGTTTATCAACAGTTTCCCTCAGTATCGGATCATGTACACCTCGCTCCTGACGGCGTTTGATCTCGGATTCCCATCTCTTGATCTGCTGGTCTGCTTCTCTCGTCTTGTAACCTACCAGAGCAACTACTACGATTAGTAGGAACGCTAGCAGGTTGAAAAAGAGCTTGTCGCGCCCTCTCATTTATATGCCTCCCGCCTTTTTAGCGCTGTTTAATCAAAGTCAACGTTGAAATCCTGAGTGCCAGAATATGTGAACTCGTGTCCACATCCTTCTCCGACCTTGCACCGGATTTGCGGATTGCGTTATCCACCTCGAACTGTTCAACCGTGATGAGCCTCTCCGATTTCTCAAGTCGGTTGATAAAACTACCGAGTTTTTTATAAGAAGCATCGAGAGTCAGTGTATACGGTGTGCGAACGTAATCGAGACGGGCTGATTTCTTTCCCGGTTCAAGCTTGACAAGCTTGATTTCGAGCTCCTCAAGTATCTCTGTGATGTATTTGAGGAAGGGAAGGGATGCATCTTCGGCAAGTGAATCGGACTTGGATACAGCCAAGTTTTTCTCGATTAGGTTTGCTACCAGATCCAGTTGCTGGTGAATGATCTGAGCACTGATCAACTTCTCATCCCGCAACTGGATGGTTCGGTCATACTGCCGAATCCTCTGTGGATAATCGGCGTATACCCAGTGGAAATAACTCCAGGCACCACCACCGAACAGCAGGAGGATTATGAGTAATATCAGGTTACGCTTCATCTATTAGACCCAGTGAGTTATTGGCTGTCAACTAACCGCGAACGGCTTCAGCGGCACGGGAACTACCGGAAGTGGTTCTCCTGCCTCGTCTGCCTGTAACACCGCCTTTTTCGAGTGTGCACAGCACCGAGAAGGATAGTATAGTCTGCTCCTCAACCTCAGCACGATGCTGTTCCTTCAGACGCATCTCCCTGAAATCGCGGAAAAACATCGGGGATGCTCGAAGCTTGTCGATCATCTCCTTGACCTTGTCGAATTCCTTCTCGTTGCTCTTGATCGTGGTTATAAAGCGGATAAGAAAAACGTTGTTCTTAAATTCCAGATAGGTTAATGCCATTTCGTCCGGAAGTTCAGTACCCAGCCCAAGCAGCTTCTTTGTCCAGAGTACCCGTTCCTTTTCAAGCTTTGCCAGTGCCAGAACATCCTGCTTGGAGATGTTCTTGCCGGTCTTTTTCAAGGAGTCAAGCTGCCGGTCGATATCGCGGATGATCGTTTCCTTGGTGTTGATTATACCCTCGATCATCTGATATTGTCCGATGTTGATCATTGTAGTAATCAATACGGCGATGATCAGCACCGTCAGGGTGATAACCTCGCGGCGACGACGCCAGCGCGCTTCGCGCTCGGCAATATCCTCGCCCTTGTTGAGATTGATAGTGAATTGAGTTATCATTACTATAAGTCCCCTCTGATAGCAAGTCCGATTGCTGCAGCCATCTGATAGGGATTCTCTGCCTCTATCGGAACTCGACTGTCAAGCTGGTTGAACGCGTTATAAAGCTCGATGGGAAGGTTGAATTTGTTATTGAGGTAAGTGTCCATACCGGGAAGCATTACACTGCCGCCGGTCAGTATGATATGTGTAAAGACTGATTGACCGGTCTCCTTAACGTAAAAGCGAAGTGATCTGTTTATCTCGTCGCCCAGCTTTTCAAAGGTGGATTTTTCCGACAGCGCCAGGGAAGTCTCACCGTTTCCTCTCTTTTTCTCCAGGTCGGGAGTCATTCCCTGCTCCCGCTTGACTTTCTCAGCCTCCTGGTAATCGAGACCATACTCACGTATGAGCTCTTCTGTGAAAGCCTGTCCGCCAACCGGAAGATCGCGGGTGAAGAAGCTGTCCCGGCGACCATATACTGAAAGTGTGGTCCTCTTTGCACCGATGTTCAGGAAGATCGCTACACCTTCGTCGGGCATCTGTGAATGGATTACATAGGAATTAACGCATGCCAGGGATTCAATATCGATAATGCCCGGTTTCAGTTCTATCTCACGTAGGTAATCCTGATGCATCTCGTAGTTTTTACGAGTCGTGGCTACCAGAAGGACTCTCACCTTGTCGGAGTCAGTCACATCATCGCCCAGAATTTGGTAGTCGACAACGGTTTCGCTGCCATCCAGCGGTATGTGCTTTCTGGCTTCGAGCAGAAGACTGGAAGCCATCTCGACTTCCGTCTGCAAAATGCTCGATATCTCCTTAGCCGAAACATGCTGTCCGCCGATGCACGACGCCAGTCGCTTGATGCGTTTGGGCGGTAATTGAAGTTCAGTGAACATCTTCATCAGTTGCGGTACCGCAACCGACTTCTTAGGCCCTTCGGGATCGTAATGGTCCCCTCCGGTGTAAAGTTCCACGCACTTCCACTTCGCCAGACGGTAGCGTGGTCCCACTTTCTCGACCGCGACAAGCTTGATGCTGTGAGAGCCGAGGTCTAATCCGATTCTAAGGTTGCTGCGCAAGCCAAACATATTGCCACCGATTTAGACTATTATCGGGCTTTATCCCGTAAAATTAAAAAAAACCGAAAACATCAATTACACTTGCCATGCCGAGGGTTCTACCCTTCCAGCGTCAAATCCTTTTAAGTCATGGTGCAACAAGTCCCGCGATCAGCTTTCGGGTTTCCTGCCGGTTCCCCGCGAGGAAGGTATCGCGGGGAACCGGTCATTTCTTTATAGTCTTGGTTTACTGAAACCTATTTCTCAGGTTCCAGCTCACCCCAGGAAATTATATCAAACAGTCCGTGACCTTCTTCGTCCATCGCTTCAAGGTAGAAGGGCGGCGGGCGCTCATCGAAACGAAAGTCATAGTGATAATCCTTACCATAACCCGTTCCGATATGGTTGGAGCGGTGAACGTAACCACGGCGCCACTGCGTAACTGCACCCTTCAGGTGAATAATGCCACGCTCATCGGGCGTCGGTCCCTGGTATGCTTCCCAATCGTCGTTCTGGTGCTCAAACGTAAACGACTGGTTCAAAGCAACCATCCCCGCGTCAATGGTAATGGAATGATGTTCAATACTCCGCGGGTTGTATTGATTCTTACCATCCTCCCGACCATTCTGCCAGTTGTCCTTGATTATGATGTTGCTCTCGGATACCAAACCGAGCATGTGAGGAAAGTTTGTGTCGGTTTCAATGTTACTCCACCGTCCGGTATGCTCGTCTGCGCCTGTGTAGAAAACATTATCAACCAACCACATATTCCCGGCTGAACCGATGGTCAGGTTACCACACATCTCGCCGTATACTTCCGCCTGCCCGTCAATAAATATGGCACCCCACGCCGGCGGGTTTAACCTCGTGACATTCACCACATCCTCTAAGTTATTGTCGAGAGGAGGAGGGGTTGTACCCAGTTCGTACTGGTAGGAAACTATCCCATTTATGCCGCGCATCCAGACCCGCGTCATGTAACGCCCATTGTCGTCGTCAATCCACGGCTGAGCGTTGGCGCGCAAAGTCTCAGCCGTCCTGGGGAACAACACCGGAGATACGTCGAACTGCGGGTCATATTTAAACCAAATATTCTGCGGCGACTCATAGATAAAATTGGACTTGCAGGTCGACACCGGACCGTAGAAGTGCGGTGAATACTTAAGACCTATATAATCGTTCGAATGCGTCCTGCCATACAAGGTGTCGTACGTCCAGAACCAGATGATCTCGTCGTAATCCGTGGTTTCAAAGTTCGTGAGGTACATATAATTGGAAAACGATCTCAGCCTCGCTCGCAATTTGGCAGTTCGTTCCACCTTAACCGCTTGACCGTAAAAGCGGTTGCCGAGCTGGTGATTGACAAACTCCGCTCTACCGGTCGAATAGATGTCGTAGGTGTCGGACCTCTGGAAGATATTGCCTTCACCCATGGTTGTTATGCGGACCACCTTTACCTTATGATATAACCCGGCGTCCTGGATGTAACCCGGCGTTAGATACACCGTACCGGTAGGCAGTTCGCTCGGCTTACGTTGCCGCAGGTAATACAGTCCTTTTTCAACAAGTCCTGCCTGCGCCAGGAAATACGCCTGCACCGTGGCTTCCTCGTAAGCGGTGTCCCATCTCTCATCGGTTGCCCATCTCATGTAACCCATGCCTGTAGCGACGAGCAATGCAACGATTATAACGGACATTATTAAAATGTTACCGTCTTCGCTAAGTAAGTTTCTCTTCCGTTTCATTTTTCTTCTCCTGATAATCCATCTTAACCAAAACCTTCTGCACAGAATTTGTGCAACTTCTTTAATCGGCGACCTTAGCTCTGATCGGCAGGTTCTTGTTCCTGATGTAAACCCGGTTGTGATACTCCTTTTCATAGTCCCAGTTATACTCACCGGGATTGATTGCCTTCCGGATGTAACCAAGTTTGAATCTGATGTCATACGTGGCATCCAAAAACGCATCTCTGCGTCCCGTGGCGTCCCGATTCTCCTCTTCGTTCCGACACTGGGGATCTTTACCGAATTTATACAGTGTGAACTGCAGAATCGCGTATGACTCGCCCCTGCCGAGATCACGCGGTGGAAATGTAGGGTCTACCGGTCTGTTGTCCACCTTGATCTGGGTGGTTCGCAGATCTGCTTTCCACCTCTTTGTAGATGTCCGATCCAGATAGTAGGGATCCAGATAATGAATAGTTATTTCGTGTGTATCCCCAATGCCGTTTCGAACGGAAACATCCACCGCGTTTCTTAACTCGTGAGTTAACTCTTCAACAACATCATTACCATATTGATCCATCACCCTGATGGCCCAACTACGGTCAAGATGTTCCTTGAATGCCATGAGGACAATAGTGAGACCGAGCACCATGATCGACATGATCACAATGCTTAGTATCGCCTCAATTAGTGTCCATCCACCATCCCTGGACCAGTTTGTTTTTTTCACTCTCATATAACCACCTTACCTTTCTACATCTTTGCTATGCCGTGAAAGCGTTAATTCAGCCAAATATCATGCCTAAAATCCAGCTGGAACCATCCGGGCTGCAAAGTGCACCATATGACGCGGAACAATATCGACCTCGCCAGGTTCACTCCATCTTACGTAAGCCTGGATAGTCCAGTAATCGTCCGATTTCGTACCCGGAAGATTAATTAATTCAATGCGTCTGTGGGAAACCTCACAGAAGATATCGTCGTACTCTTTTGATGGATCACGACGGTCCAGCAACTTGATGTCCGGGTTGTTGAAGTTGCCCGTTACCAAGTATTGATCTCTGAAATCGTTCTTTTCATAGTCGGAATGAAGTCGTCCCTGCAGGTACTCGACATGTGAACGAGCAATCGAGATTGCCTTGCGATGCCGGATCTGAAAATCAAGCTGCTCATAACCATAATAAAGTGCCTGTAATGTTCCGACCGCGGCGATGGAAATGATCATTAAACCGACAATGAGCTGGACAAAGTCAATGCTGCCTTCGTCTTGACGCCATCTCTTTAACTTTGCATTCATCTCGTCCTCCTTAACATTTTGTTCTGGGCCTTACTAAATGCTTTCTCGCCCTCTGTCAATAGATAATTTAGCAGTTCGAAATCAAACTCAAATCAAGTTAAAATTCCGCTTAGCTCATGAGGCATTCAAATTAAACAAGCCGGCTAACAATTCCGAATCATCACTGATTGAGATCAACTTCGAACAGCTTCGGATTTTCCGCCACAAGTGCGGCGATTTCTCGGTCGAGCAGTCCCTTGTGCAGAAGTCTCTGCAGGTCCTGATCCAATCCCTGCATTCCAGACTTACCGCCGGACTGTATCGCCGAGGGGATTTGGTAGATCTTGTCTTCACGTATCAGGTTACGGATCGCCACGGTGGCAATCATAACCTCGCAGGCGATCACGCGACCTGCACCGCCCTTCTTGGGCAGTAGTTTCTGAGCCACCACAGCTTCCAGCGATTCCGCAAGCATCGATCTGACCTGCTGCTTCTGGGAAGCCGGGAAAATATCGATGATGCGGTCGATCGTCTTAGCTGCCGATGAGGTGTGAAGGGTTGCGAAAACCAGGTGACCGGTTTCAGCGGCGGTAAGCGCCAGTGAAATCGTTTCCAGGTCGCGCATCTCACCGACGAGAATCACATCCGGGTCCTCACGCAGAGCCGAACGCAGGGCATTGGCAAACGAGTGTGTGTTCGCTCCTAACTCGCGCTGGTTGATCAAGCAGTTACGGCTACTTTGATAATACTCGATGGGATCCTCGATGGTGATGATGTGAAGTTCCTTGTACTCGTTGATGTAATCGATACACGCTGCCAGTGACGTGGATTTACCGCAACCGGTAGGTCCGGTAAACAGGATCAGACCACGGTCCCGCAGCGCCAGGTCCTTCAAGATCTCAGGCAGTCCGAGCTCCTCGAATCCCCTGATCTCCGAAGGAATCGTACGAAAAGCTACGCCGTAGCCGTTGATCTGCGAATACACATTGACACGAAAACGGGCAATGAGTTCGCCATCTTCGGCATCGATTTTCTGGGAAAGGTCGATCTCCTTCATCTCCTCGAGCCGTTCCCACTGTTCCGGACTCAGCATCCGATGAATCTCTTCCTCCATCTCCTCGGCAGTGGGTTTGGGGATGTTGAGTCTCTTCATCCGACCGTGCACGCGGATCATCGGAATTGATCCGGTTGACATATGAAGGTCGGATGCGCCAAGATCTACGGCGAATTTCAGCAGTTCAGGGAATGTTTTCAACTTACCATCAAGTTATAATTAGTGCGGTTTTCAGTCTGATAACGGTTTAGATTTCCTCGTCACTCGGCAAACCGTAACCAGTGAAACGTCCGGTCTCAACGTCGAACAGTACAACGTGTCCTGCGCCACCTTTCATCTCCGCAGTGGATACCCCTTCAATCTGGGTGACCGGATTTGATCCAATCAGTGTAAATGTCCACTGACGTTCAGTACCTTCGTCAATCTCCAGATACTCAAGCTCCTGGAGCTCTTCGACCGACGTTGGATCTTCACCAAAGTCCTGACGGTACATCTTTACTGAATTGTAGATTGCGCCAATGGTTGCCTGGGCATCAGATGCGCGGGCGCCTTGCACATATTGAATGTAAATCGGCACTGAAATCGCTGCCAGAATGGCTACGATCACCACAACTACCAACACCTCGATCAGGGTAAATCCCCGGTCCTGACGCTTGAATTTGGGAAGCATGTTCATCCTCCGTTAAGTGATTATGCGTTACCTTACCGCTTGCTTCTTTTAGCGGCAAGAATATAATATAATACCATTATTTGCTAATGCAAGTGATTTTTGTCTAAGATAATTATAAAGCTTAAATCAAATACACATCTAAAACATCAGCGGCATTTCAGATACATTCCAGCAACTCTCATAGCGCAAATAACATACCATACGAAAATTCCTCCTAGAACCTCAATGAAAAGGGTTAGAATCTCCGTTTGCAACCCAGTTTGTGTATGTGAAGATGTGATGTAGATCACACTTAGAGCAATCCCGACTTGAACCGATCTGGATTGCTCGGCTATGAGTGAATTTCTCGATTCGAAGACTATACCATGCACTCTTTTCCTGATCGCTGCAATTTCTGCGCAATCACGGCCCGATTTCCCGACGAAGCTCAATTGCCGGTTGAAAGCCGGGATGTTGTGCGAGCAATTCTTCCAACTCCTCCCGGACACCTTTTAAATCGCCAGTTTTATAGCGCGCCTCAAGGTACATGGTTTTGAAGAGCGGATCATCAGGTTGATATGCGAGGGCTTTACCGATAAGGTCAATCGCTCTCATCCAATCGCCTTTGCTCGCCAGGTTCAGACCTCGCATGCCATAGATACGCGCTGCATTTCGAGACGCTTCGACCATTTCCGGCCGCACGGCAAGGGCTTCATCGAAACAAGCCAGCGCCTGTGTTTCCCGGTTCATCTCGGTATAGACCACACCCAAACTATTCCAAGCCCTGGCGTAGCTCGGTCGAAGTTCAAGCTCGCGCCGGTAGTACTCTACTGCCTTGCGAAGATTTCCCTGCCGGCGGGCGAGTTCGGCGATGTAGTAGTTGATAAACGGTGCGGTGGAATTGGCTTCGACAGCCTTCAGGTAGAACTCTTCAGCTTCATCGAACCTGCCGAGGCTTTCGTATGCCCGCCCTTCGCTGAAGAGACCATAGGAAGTATCGGGGATATTACTGCCGTAAATCGCCAGTCGCGGCAGAGCTAGCCCGGTCAGGAACGCAATCGCTATCGTTACCCATACTCCAAGTGAACCGCGCCCAAGAACAATCATCCTGGCTACCTGTACGATGCCGCCAACCGCGAGTACAATCAACAGCGGCGTCAACGGATGTCGAAAACGAGCCGTAATAAAGAACTGGATAGCCGTAATATAGAAAATTATAATAAAGATGGTGAGCAACTTCGCCTCAGAACGTTTCCAACCCAGAATAATTCCGATAAATGCAAAAGGCAGCAGCAGGGGGAAACAGATACTCATCAGCAGTCCGATGAACGGAAAACTCTGAACGTGGTAGAAAAAGTCCCGGTTGTTAGGTATCTCCTTCCTGTTCCAGAAGAGAAGCGCCTTCCGCAGCATCAGTTTAAACCAATGCCCGGGGAATTCCCTGATCTCATGCAGACCTTCCCGCCAGTACATGCGATCTATCCTGGCGTCGGTCATCGGTTTGCCTGTTCGAGCTGCAGCCCAGCGTGAAACATCTTCCCAACCCCAACCGGCGCCCATGCCGGGGAAATCAGCCGAAGCTCCATCCGATTCATGGTGATTGCCAATGTAGAAGTTAATCCCGCCCTGTGCCGATATTAGTACCGGTCCCGAACCGACAGCAATGTGCACTAAAAGTGAAACGATCAACGGCAGCGCTGCTGATGCTAAAAACTTCAGGATGTTTACCGGCTCTCTCCTATATATATATATCCAGATCAGAGCTACAGGAAGGAATGTCAGGATCACCGGTCGGGTCAGAGCTGCGAGCGCAAAGTATATCCCCATCCCGATCCACGAACCCTCGCCGGAAGTTACTCTTATCATCTCCAGAATGAAAAGCAGGCATAGAAACACAAACAAGCTGGTTGGCAGCAACTCAAGGTCGTAATACACCATCAGCCCGGTCACCGCGGCGACGATCCCGGCGGCTGTGCCTATCTCCCTATTATAGAGTCGTTCACCGATACGCATAACCAATACACAAGACCAGGCGCCGACGGCTATCTGGAAGAGGCGCGGCATCAGCTCACCAACGCCGAAGGTGAAGTACATCAATCCGAGGAATATGGGATAAAATGGGGCTCTGTAAGCCAAAGTGGAGCTAAGCTTTCCCTGTGACAGGGATACTGCAATGTCGTGATAGTCCGCAGAGTCCATTATGGGAGCCAGATAGAATACTGAACTCCGGTACTGAGCGAGGTAGATCAACCTGACAGCCGCGGCAATGATGAACACGAGCCAAGGACTGCCGGATACCAGGCGCAGGACGTTGATCAGTTTTCCGATGACCATCTCCGACGGTTGACAAGTATGGTATTGTGCGGTCTGCGACTTTTATCTTCTTGCGGGTAGTCTGTGGTATAGTGAAGTCCGCGGCTTTCTTTGCGTCGCAACGCACAGCGGATGATTAAACTGGCTACCAATGCGATATTTCGAAGCTCAATAAGTCCTACTGTAAACTTGGCGCGGGTGCAGAGGTCCTCGACTTCACTGCGGATCATATCAACGCGGCGGTGTGCCCGCTCCAGTCTTAGATTGCTGCGTACGATGCCGACATAATCCCACATCAGTTTGCGCAGCTCGAACTTGTCGTGGGAAACCAACACCCACTCCTCGTCATTGGATGAACCGGTCGGATTCTCCATCATGGGCGGCGTTGGTGGTTGTTTTATTTCCTTCAGCTCCGACCTGGCGCTCTGCGAGGCGCGGTGTGAGTAGACCACTGCTTCAAGCAGTGAATTGGACGCCAGGCGGTTTGCTCCATGCACACCGCTGCAGGCTACTTCACCGGCAGCGTACAGACCCGGCAGCGAAGTCCTGCCTTGCAGGTCGGTCACTGCACCGCCGCACATGTAGTGCGCTGCTGGAACAACGGGAATCCATTCCTTGGTGATATTGATATTCTGCGACAAGCAGTGTTTATATATATTAGGAAAGCGCTCACGAACCTCCTGAGGTCGTCGACCAGTGATATCAAGATATACGAAATCATCACCGCGGGTCTTCATCTCCTTATCGATAGTGCGTGCGACAATATCCCGCGGCGCCAGGTCTCCCATGGGATGATAATCCTGCATAAAGGCGGTACCATCAGATATCCTCAGCACTCCGCCGAAGCCGCGTACGGCTTCGCTAATCAGAAAAGCTTGTCCCTTGATCGGATACAGGGCGGTTGGATGAAACTGCATAAATTCGAGGTTACTGATCCTGGCGCCGGCTCGGTAAGCCATGGCGAGACCGTCACCGGTGGCGATAGAGGGATTGGTAGTATGAAGGTAGACCTGACCGCAGCCGCCGGTGGAAAGGAACGTGATCTTTGCCAGGATTACCTCTATTTCACCGCTGCTCAGGACATACGTGCCGATGCAGCGTGGACTGCCGTTGTTTTGATCGACTGCAAGATCAAGCGCAGCGGTGTGTTCGAGTATCCTGATATTCGGATGTTCCTGGCAGCGTTTAACCAGGGTGCTCTCGACTTCACGACCGGTGTAGTCTGCCTTGTGGACAATCCTGTCGCGTGAATGCCCGCCTTCTCTGCCGAGCGCCAGCAATTTCTTACCCTTCTCGTAGTAAAACGAGAATTCCACGCCCCATTTCTGCAGCTCGCTGATGCGTATCGGTCCTTCACGCACCATGGTTGTCACGGCGCTTTTCTTGCACAGTCCTGCGCCTCCGCTCATGGTGTCCCTGACGTGCAGATCGACGGAATCCTCCATACTCAGCACTGCCGCGATACCGCCTTGAGCGTAGTTTGTGCTCGACTCGGTGTCCTGCTTCTTGGTGATCAGGATCACCGATCCCGCTTCAGCCACTTCAAGGGCGAATGTCAGACCGGCTATACCGGAGCCTATAACCAGAAAGTCTGTTTTTTTCAAAGTCACCTCAGATCGTCATTCTGAACGAAGTGAAGAATCTCAAGCGTGTGTATTATCGAGACCCTTCACTGCGTTCAGGGTGACAACTAAAAGCCGCTACGTTCAGGGTGACAAGCACGAATGTCATTCTGAACAAAGTGAAGAATCTCAATTCTCAAACCATTCCACGCTCAAGTCCTTCCAATTGGGATTAGTTTCCTCTATCAGTTTCACTTTCTTTTCCCTTTTCCAACCCTTAATGCGTTTTTCCGCTACAATTGCATCGTAAGGATTCCTGAAGGTTTCATAATAGACTAACCGTGTGATGTTGTATTTTGATGTAAAACCCGGAACCAGCTTCCTCTTATGTTCATACACACGACGAATCAAATTATTAGTCACCCCAGCATATAATGTTCTGGATTTGTTGGTCATAATGTATACGAAATAATCACTCTTATAGATATACAATTTTAAATTTATGAAAGTTTTAATTAAGTAGCGATGTTGAGCTGAAATCACTGTCTTGTCATTCTGAACAAATTGAAGAATCTCAAGCATATCAGTTGACGAGACCCTTCACTACGTTCAGGGTGACAAGCACGAATGTCATTCTGAACAAAGTGAAGAATCTCAAGCATATCAGTTGACGAGACCCTTCACTGCGTTCAGGGTGACCAGGAAGGAGTCTATCACGCCCTCACTTGCACTCTCACCACCGTCCCCTTGTCCGGGTTGGATTCAAGGATAAAAATCCGCCCACTGTGAAGATTCTCGATAATTCGCCGCGTGAGCGACATTCCCAACCCCCAACCCCTTTCCTTGGTGGTATAACCCGGTCTGAAGACGTTACGCCAATCACTGTGCGGGATACCACAGCCACTGTCCCGAATGTCGATGTTGAGCTTCCGACCAATCCTGTAACCCTTCAGGAAGACACGTCCCGATTTGCCGTGCAGCGCTTCGACGCCGTTCTTGAGTAGGTTCTCCAGCGCCCACTCGAAGAGCGTATGGTTCACGTTTAATTCAAGATCATCCTCAAGATCGAGGTCGATCACAACCTCCGTTCCACCGATCTGAGGCAATCGGCGCCTGATATAGCTTGCCGCTTCATCGACAATCGGTCGCAGCGGTTCGGTCCTGAGCTGCGCCTGGGAGCCAATCCGGCTGAACCGGTCGGCTACCGTGCTCAGCCGCTTCAGATCATCAGCTATCTGACGGCGTACATCGGGATCGTCGGGATGTTCCTCCAACAGTTCCATCCAGCCATAGAGAGACGTGAGCGGTGTTCCGAGCTGGTGAGCGGTCTCGCGCGCCATCCCCACCCATACGGAACGTTCCTCGCTTCTCTTGATACTGCTGAAACCCAGGTAGCCGATCAGGATAAGTCCGCCGACAACCGCAACCTCCACCCACGGCATCATACGCAGCCGTTTTATCTGGTCGGAATCACCGTAATAGTAATACTGCTTGAGTCCGTATTCGGGCATCTCGAACGGAACCGGTTGATTGCCCTGGCGCTGCCACTCCTCCATATATTTAACGGCTTTCCGCAGAGCGATCTCGGTCGGGTATGCCTCCAACTCCGGTATCCCTGAGAACGACAGCGGTTTTCGTGTCGAATCGGTTAGGATCAGCGGGAAATCCTTAGCCGCCATTCCGCGCAGGTAGGTATCCAGTGCCTCGCTGTCACCCTGTTGCAGCAGCATCTTGTAGCGTTCAACCTTCAGGGTCAGGTGCCGGCGCGAGCTCTCACGCAGGTCGGAGACCATGCTCTCGGTGTAGATTATCACCACGAGGATGATGCCGATGGCGAGCACAAACAGCAGCCCCTTGAAACTGCCCACCAGACGATATGGCAGTCGGAATCTCATCCTTCCACCGGTCGTTGTGCGATCACCAACAGCGAACCGCCTTTCGGATCGTTGCCCCGCAGCATATCGAGCCACATGAAACACAGCGCCACGGGAAATGCCAGCGCCAGGTAGGGTATAACTGGTAGTATCATAAGCTTGCCCTTACTCATCCAACTGAGCGGTATACGTTGCAGCAGCGTCCAGGCGATGCGTCCCGCCCAGCCGTATCCTCGTACAATTTTCACGACCTTCATCCCTGACTGTTCGATCCGTTCTCTGGCTTCATAGTCACGGTAGCCATCCCTTACGTGCTCATCGACACGCCAGCGACTTCTATCTGACTTCCCCCCCAGCGAAGTAGGATTTAAGGTCGCATTCCCCCCCCGCTCTGCGGGTGGGGGTAGGGGGGGGGCATCCTCAGACTCCACAACCCGCGGCGTGTGCATTACCAAATACCCGTCCGGCTTAAGCACACGGTGGAATTCCGCGAATGTCGCCTCGTCATCCTCGACATGCTCCATCACATCAACAGTGAGAACGAGGTCAAACTTCTGTTGGGCGAGCGGCTGATCCTGCACATCACCGATAACGATGTAAGCGCTACCATGAACCTTGCGGAAGTAATCCTCGCCGCCGTAGATATGCCTGCGGTCGATTTCCAGACCGACGAGGATTGCGTTTTTGAATATCCTCAGCATCCTGTCCGAGTATTGTCCGAAGCCCATGCCGGCGTCAAGGATTCGTGATTCGTGATTCGTGATTCGTGATTTTAACAGTCGCAACTCTCGCCGGACGTACCACGCACGCAAGAACAGCAGATCGAGCGCTATGAAAAACAGGCGCCGTAATGTCGCGCTCCGCCCAAGCAGCCTTGCCAGATGGCGTTTTATAGGGTCGTATTGCAATCTTCTCTAAAATGGTTGTGTCAAAGGAGTGTGGCACATACCTCTCTTAAGTAGGTCCGACACTCCTGTCGGGCAGAACACCATCGCATCATGCTTCCGATGGAATTCCATTCTCATCCATAAATTTCTTCAAATCTTGCAATCGATCGGCAAACCAACCTTGAATATTCTCAATCTGATCATTGCCATCCATTATGAAATCTCTCATGGATCTGTGAGTGATTACCATCCATGTCTTCTCAGATTTTCCAATCGTCTTCCATGAATTAAAACAAGACGAATCTGCAAATCTTCGACAGAATTCAAGTTGCTTTTTACGCAATTTGTTTCTAACAGAGCTCGATAAGAAGATAACTAACTCTGGATAATCTGGATCACCAAATTCAAGTAAATCATACCACCTATGATGATGAGCATCCAAGCAAAAACCCATATTTAACTCAACCTTGTAAGTAATCCTCTTCCAATAAAGTCGCATTGGATAATCACGTAATTTCTGAAGATTGACCGTTTCACCTTTAATTGACTCGAACTTAGCCCATGCCTTTCCGTTCTTAATACATTCATCCAATGATTCAATCAATCCCGGAATCCTGCAAAATTCCGCCATTTCCAGTGCAGTAAATTTAGTTGGTCGCTTCATTCCTAATTCCTCCATGTAAATAAGAAATTCTTTGTAAACCTCTTTTGGGGATTCTTCTGCTGATCCTCCCCACTCTTCTAACTTTTTGTAAATCTCAGGCCACCTGAAATAATGCTTTACAAAGTCCGGATGACTTTCAGTCCAAAGAGTAATAAGAACGAGAATTCCCTCCTTAATATCCCCGCTTCTTATATGCTCCTGCAAAATATCACGGTATTTTTCTAACTGCTGGATATTTATCTCAGCGCCAAGTTTATGTTCGCAGATAATCATATAACACTGTCCTGTATCATCCTCGAAAGTTATTACCGCATCGGGTCGTCTGTCTTTAAATGTGCGCTGAGTCTCAATATCAATACTCTTATCGACTGGATCTATATTTGGAAATTTTTCCTTTATAAGGAACTTAATATACTCCTTCAGCACTTTTGGATTTCTCGCGAGAACATAGCCTAACGCTTCCGTAAAGAAATCCTCCTTCGGATCTTTTCCTTCTCTCGGTCTATATGATTGAAGTCTTCTAAATAGACTACTCATATTACTCATAACCTCTCATTTTGCGTGAAGAAATCTGAAACACAGAATAATCAATTGGATAACTTGATTCCAGCTTTCCAGCATGTTCGAGAATACCAAATTGTCTCGGGATTCATCATTCCAATGAAAGTTGGAATCCAGAGAAGTTTCTGATATTGCTGGAGTTACTGGATTCCATCTTTCGATGGAATGATGAGCTTGAGGGTAATCATGTCATTCTTAGACAGCCTTTTTCACCGGAATGACACCTCTAATCTCCTCACTTCCTCTTCCTAATTACCAAAACCACCCCCAACCCAATCAACCCCACCAGTGAAATCACCGACACCCACAACCCCACGTAAAACCACTTCGGCTTGAAGACAAACTCCACGTCGTGGCTGCCGGCGGGTAATGCTATCGCTCGCAGGACGCCGTCGGCGCGCATGATGTCGGTTTCACTGCCGTCGACCAGCGCTTTCCATCCCGAAGGATAATAACTGTCCGCCAGCACCAGCAGCTTGGGTGAATCAGCATTCACTTTGATCTTGATTGACTCGTTGCGGTAATCGACCAGTTTCGCCTCCCCCCTGCCGCCGGGCTGAGGTTTGATATTGGGTTCGCGGTCAAGCAGCGTCATCGTAGCCGGGTTCCAGTCGCCGGTCAACATCTCTTTCAACGTCGGATCGAACTCCTCGATGATCCTGTACTCTCCGACCAGTCGCACCCGCGGCAGCTCGCCCGGATTGCGGTAGACAAACGCGCCGCTGCCGCCGCGGGGATCGCGCGGCATCAGTACCGGCGTGAACTCCTTCGCCGGTCTAACCGGATCTCCTCGTCCCTGCTTTCGGAGTTCGGCGAAGATCGCATCCAGCGGATAGCTGCTGATGATATATCGCACGTTCAACGCATCCAACAGGCGTGGTCGGCTGAAGAGCGCTCCCCAGCCTTCCAACCCCGCCGCCGTCATCAGCTTCTGATAGTTAGCCATCTTGGCGCCGAAATAGCCGACCGTCGACTCCAGCCCAAAATAACTCCACCAGTTTGCGGCGCGGTAACGGCTGTCGATCGGATGTATGCGGAATTTGTCTGTGTCTTTCGAGAGCTTCCTGACCACAGACTCCGGCTTGAAAAGGTTCACAACGTAAGACCTGGGCGTGAATGAAACCAACTTGTGATTAACGGGCCAAAGATCGATCAGCAATACCGCAGCGATAATTACTGCCGGAACCTGCCACTTGACCTTGCGAGCCAGAGCTAGATATATCGCACCCGCCATTAAAACCACCAGTACCATAATCCAGATAACGTTGGGACGAGCCATGTCCTTTGCCATTTC
>CAYYHI010000002.1:0-48101 GCA_964471745.1 uncultured bacterium
ACATAAGAACCTCTTCGGGTGTGGTGTTTAGATCATTCTTTGAAATAATAGTTTGATTTTTTATCGCTTGTTGTGTGCAGGATCACAAAATCGGAATTTTGCTGAATAAAAGGGGATTCGCTATATCGAATGGGTTCTTTGAAATATTCTCTACAACCTCAATATCGTCATTCCCGCGAACCAGTCTGTTCGAGAATACTGTTTTCGGTGTTGTTCCTGCCAGGTTTCATAAAGAGTCAGACAGGAATGTCTGACCCACTGGTCTGATGCATAAGCTAAAACCGCGGTTCCCGATCAGGATATGAACAGGAACCGCGGCTCGACCAAACACAGCCGGTTACTTCATCAGTACCAACTTCTGGCTGGCTGTCTCAGCACCGGTTTCAAGACGAAGTATATACACACCGGCAGACAGCGAGGAGGCATCGACGTTGTAACTGTAATGCCCCGCTGCCATCCGACCTTCTGTCAGTGTGGCGATCTCGCGACCGATAAGGTCATAAAGCGCCAACTTCACGTAGTCATTCCTGTCAAGCTCAAATCCGATGTTCGTTGTTGCATTGAAAGGATTGGGGTAAGCCGGATCAAGTGCGAATTGATAGGGTGTAACCGAATCCTCATCTTTAACTTCGGTCTGACCGACCTCTTCACCATCGGTTGGCGCTACGGCGTAATATCCCTGGTTTTCCGTGAACACACCGCTCATCCACTCAAACTCGGTATGAGATACAAGCCCTTTTTCGCCTCCCTCTTCGCGGAGGAATAGACCGCGGCTATCTATTACGTCTTGTGTCAAACCGTTGGTAGTGAACCAACTGCTGCCGGTGTTGTCCGTTATTGCCCAGTAGCCCTTGTCTAAAGCAGCAGCGTCTATTCCACCGATTTCAAAATTCTCGATGCGAACGTAAACGCCTTCGAGCTCTTCAGCGCGCTCAGTCCAGACCAGTTCACCGAGATCGACCAACAGCGGCGCCGGCTTGCCCGGGCTGTCTATGACGCTGTAGTCTGTAACGTCGATGTAAGTAGCCCACTCCCAGTAATCACGATTATCCGGATCGCGCTGCATCACCATACCAGTAACCTCGATCAGGTCGCCCTCGTTCAGGTCTGCTTCGATGCCGCGTACACAGATGCCAGCCCAGTTTCCGCCGGGACCGTTCTGGATAACATAGGCGCCGAACTGTTGGTTGAACGTCGCGGGCGTGGTAAGAACACCACGGACTGTTACTTCGTAACCCATATACGGTGAAAAGTCAACTCCCCACAGTCGCGGAAAGCTTTGAACATCCTGAATGGTCAATCCGCCTTCCTCGCGTACAACATAAACCCAGTAATAAACAGCGGACGGGGCATATCCGTCCATATCGGCTTCGTCGGTGGCAACGACGCGGTACCATACACTTGTGCCCTCATCCTGCGCAGGAATAGTCGCAGTGTAAATATTACCTTCACCGTTCTCCATATCGATGGAGTGCTCTTCTTCCCCGTTGATGATGTATTCGAGGACAGCGTCTACTATAGCCGCTTCTCCACCCGGTTCGATGGCAGCTGTAACGAGAACGGGACCGTCGGGCGTCGGAACGCCCGGAGCGCGTACACCTTCGCTGATAATGGGTCGCATCCCAATATGGAAGGGTGGTCCATCCGCCCAGATTGAGTCACGCAGTATCCCATCCACAGGCACACGCTGGTAAATAAAGGGACAGAGTGTATTGGCTGCATTCGCATCATTCTGAATTGTTGTGCCGGCTTCTGTCTCCAATTCGTAGAAGATGTGCAGGAAATCATTAACCCTCTCGGCAACCGTGGTGTAGCATTCACACTCGGCTTCACCCGGCTCGGCGAGATGCGATCTGGTCTCGGCGACCATCGTCGGGTAGTACCAACTGGCGCCGTTGTCCTCCGAAACGGTAACGGCAACATCGCCGTGGCAGCGTCCATAGTCGCTAACGTAATCGTTATAATCGTCCGGCGGATAGTAGTTGTAGACACAGAAAAGATCGCCGTCATCGTTATAGGCAAGCGATGGGTAGCAGACGTTGGACCTCCACGCGCCCGGTGTGGGTTGAGCCCTGATCGTATCGTCCACAATCACATACTGCCAGTACCAGCCGTCGGCGACCGGCGAGATGTCTTCCGTTGCCTCACTCCAGTGGAACAGATAGGAGGCATCAACAGTCAATCCCGGTCGGTAAGCGCCGCCGCCGCGCCTGACGGGTGGACTTTCATCCTCATCGGGATCCCACCATAGACCACGCGCTTCAAACACGATGTGGATGTTGTCCTCGTCGTCGAAGATCACGTCATGGGTACAATATGGCAGCAGCGTATCGCCGTATACCATTTCACCGCCCCGGTGAAGATCGGGCATGACGCAGTCGGTGACGTTGATCGGATTGTCAAAGTTCCAGTTCTCGCCGTTCTCATCGGTGTAGGCAAGATAGAGGTCGTTGTTCATCTGGTAGGCGAGGAAACCGTCCCATTCAGGCGGCGCGGGAATATCAGTCCGCGGGAACATCCAGGTTATGGCGACCCGCTCGCTGACCCTTGAACGCGCAATGCGATAGGAGTTCAGATGGGTCTCGCCGACCACTACCGGATTATCAACGTCGAAGACGATTTCGTCGAACTCGATGTATGCCGGCAGATAGGCAATTCTTCCACCGTCGTCTCCCAGATCGTTGCCGACAACATGGATTGTACCGCTTTCGGCTGACATTACACCCTGGGGCCAACGGACCAGATCATCGGGGAAAGTTGGAAAAACCGTAACCATGAAAGCTCCCCAACCAGGTCGGAAGTCGAGAGCTCCTGCCCAGACCATTTCATCGGGGTACGGACCGCCCATGACGTGGGTGAAAACAATCGCCCGCTGCGCTTCCTCTTCGGTCAACCAGAGGCATCCATATCCGCTGCGGTCACCCTCATCGACCTGTTGATCGCCTACCTCCAACCATTCTTCGTCTTCTGTCACGAAGTAGTTGAATTTCTGATGACGGGTTATATTGTCCACATCATAACCATCCATCCAGCTTACATGGACATTACCGTCCTGATCAACACCGATAAACTTGCCGATGGAGCCATTGCTCTGGTAGTCGTAGTACGTATCCCCCGCTTCGAATACATCGCCGATAATGTCGTCACGCCGTGGCGTCCATTGATGGTCGGCAAGGATGAACGGTGCATCCGGTAGGGGATCATCGGGCATGACGATCTTGTCAGCCGGTTTGTCGGCAATCGGCGGTATCGCCATGTGAGTTGTGGCGAAACCTCCGGTGACAAGCATCAGTGAAATGCAGAGACCAAGTAAAAGTCTCATGAGAACCTCCTGTGTTGTAAATCTATGAAGTTTTGTTTTTTCTATTTATTAGGGGAGCATAGACACTCTCAGTGTGTCTGAGAATACAAAATTGTCCCGGGATTCATCATTCCAACGGAAGTTGGAATCCAGAGAAGTTGCTGATATTACATGCGTTACTGGATTCCATCTTTCGATGGAATGATGAGGTTCGATGCGTTTTTCACATTCTCAGACACACTGCTCTTGTCTGTGCAAGTACGGTTAGACAGGAGTGTCTAACCTCCCCTCTAACTGCTGTTAAGGTATCCTCCGCATCCCCTCCTGCTATTGCAAAGCCTGTCCTCGATGAAACGGGGGGGAAGTTAGAGGGGATTACCGTAAAAGTACCAACTTCTTCTGTGCTGTCAAACCGGCAGCTTCCAGCCGGACGATGTAAAGACCGCTGGGAAGCAATCCCGCATTCAACATCAGGCTGTGACTGCCGCCACCAACCTCGCCGCTCTGCAGAACCCTCACCAGACGACCATTCACATCCAACAATTCAAGCCGCATCTCACCGGCGCCCGGCAGGTTATAGCCGATCCTCACGCTGGAGTTGAACGGATTTGGACTGGGATGTTCGAGCCCGAAAACAACCGGCTGCAAGTCAACATCATCCGTCAGATCGAGATAACCATCCGCCGGGATCGTTGTGAACAGAATTGCACGCTCCGGTTCCAACTCCGCCGCTGCCGGATGATAGATATTGGCATAAGTAATTTCAAGCCCGCGCCTGTGCAGCCAGTCCTGGATGCCGACGGTTGCAAAGTTGGTCTCAGTTCGGTCGACAACGACGACATCAAGGTACTGCATCAGGATTTCACCGTCACCCGTTTCCGTCCGGTGACCTTCCGCTGTCGGGTTGAATAGTATCAGCTCGAAGGTTTCCAGATGATCTTCAACGCTTGTTCTCGCATTGACCCGGCTCCATTCGATGATAAAACGATCTTCCTCCTCGTCATAGCGCGTGAAGATATCGAGGCTATCCCGCATGTCAGAACCAATGCTATCGCCGACAAGATCCTCCCAGAACGGCGCTATCATGGAATGCGGTCCCAAAGGTGACGGCATCCCCCAGTTGCGGAAGTTGTAGTACAAGTTGGATGCCTCAAAGCTGATCCAGCCGTTGGAGCAGACCGCAATTGAATCGTACTCCTCACCGTAAAAGATGAAGGTAAATGGTAGTTCATATAAATATGTTGTATCATCTATAAATCGTTGAAGAAGCGCACCCTCACCGCCATAATCCGGATCAAGCTCTATCCAGTCGAACTCCGGCGCCTGGGGATACCGATCGCTATCGTCACAGCTCTCGTATGCATAATAACCGTATCCGTCCGGTCCGATCGGGTCTTCGGGTCCGACGTCACCGATGATGATCTTGAACGGCATGGTATTAACACGGCGGTCGTTGCTGTCGGTTAGGTGGACGATGAGCTCGACTCGCCTGCCGTCCGCTGCTCTGTCCTCAGCCTCGATGCGGAACGGGTTTCCCGAGCAGTCAACGGTTTCACCTGCGCCGATATCGCCGAATTCAGCTTCATTGTCGACGATCGTGATCGAGTTGTCATAAGTTATTATCTCAGCCGTGAGTCCCGTTAAATCCATGTCGCCACCGTTCATTACTGTGACCACCAGATCAGCAGCTTCTCCCGGATTGATGACACCGCCCTCGAATTCATAACTGACATATTTTACAACGCCGGTGCTGATCGGCAGGCGGAAGAGAGCGTGGTAACTGTTCTGCTGGTCATCTGTAATTTGCAGCAGAAAGGGAACATGATCCGCGGATGGAATCTCATGCGAAAGGATCACTCTGAATGGTCCATTGGCGGCAACAAACTCTCCCGTTGCTATATCGCCGAAGTCGGCGCTTGCTTGTACGATCTCAACCTCATCAATCGCGCTGGAAAGGGTTGCAATAACACCCCTGGAGTTGTTAATACCCGTGTTGCGCAGGGTTACCGTCAGATCAACCGGTGTGCCGGTGATCAGCCTGTCATCATCGCCGTTGGAAACGATAACACCGGCAAAGCCGATGTTTCTTTCGGCGGCACTTACCGGTATTGTAGCAAGATAAGGAAAAGCCTGCTTGGCAATTACCGTAACCTCCAAATCACCTTCACTGTCCAGTTGAACGGGAACCAGGGCTAATCCGTCGGCGTCGGTCAGTACGCTGATCCCGGTCTCATCGGTCTTGCGCAGCGTAACCATCGCGCCGTAAACAGGATTGCCTGCCTGGTTTCGCACCGTAAACGCAGTGTAACTATCACCGATATAGAGCTGTTCAGTGTGTTCGACTTCCAATGTGAAAGGTGCATCCAGGTAAACCGTCACTTCCGGGTCGCCGATAATGTTATAGATGTAGGTGTAAAACTCAACCTCCCTGCCACGTTCCCTCTTATGCGGATAGCCGTCCCAGAGCTCCATCTTGGCAGCAAGTGTCAGCGGTGCGAAATTCCGAATGTTCCGATAAAGGAGGCTGAAGTAGAATCCACCGAGCAACGGGTTGTTGTACCTGGTTTTTGTGTAGAGGTCGGAGGGTCCGAAAAACACCAAACCGGCGCAGGGTGTTCTCCTTGTTCCCTGAAGAATTGAATATTCACCGAAGCACTGCATATGATCGTCATTATGGAAATCGCCGGTGTTGCAGACAAAGAAGGTGGAAATCGGCAGCAATGGGTCGTTGTATAGTTCCTCAAGGTTCTCCTTGTGGAACGTCGGGAAATGAGGACCATTAGCATCACCCCAGCCGCGATAGGCGAGAATATTAATACGGCGGTTGATCGATTCGACAATCGGACCGGGATTAACGTTATCACCCGAACGCTCCCAGTAGAACTCTTCGACGTCATACCCGCGCTCGCGCAGTCTCTCCGCGAGCCAGCGACAGGTTTCAACAGGACTGGATGTCAGTTCTCCTGAGTCGTCGTAATTACCGCCGAAAACTGTTGCCCGGTGATAGGCACCCATATCGAGATCGCCCAGGTTCTGCATATCCCTTTCGTGCCTGAGATACCTTGCCAGGGCTCGTTGAAGTTCGCCGGGATTGGGTGAATCGCACGAAATCCGACCTATAAAAGCATCTATGAAGTAGTCGTCGCCTTCAAGCATAACATAGGGCTGATCCGTGGGATCAGTCTCGGCGCAATCGGGGTTTCTTATATAGAAAGTCGGAAGATGAATGCCGGGGGCGTCTACGTCTCCAACCAGCAGGACGTATTCAGGCGGTCGTTCCCAGTTGTCATAAGCGTCCTGAATATATTCTTTGATATCTTCGTTTGTGACGCCTTGCTGATACATTGGTTCGACGACGACATCGAATCCTTTGCGCCGTTTCCATTCGGCAAAATCAGTCAGATACTGCTCAAGATAGCCATCGGTTATAATAATATAGGAGCCACGCTGAACGACGCGCCCGCTGGGAAGGATGGGAGCGCTGCTGTAACCGTTAAGCAGCATGGACTGGAACACATCTTCGAAAGCCTGCGACCAATAGCGGTCGGGGTCGGGATTCCTGCCGGAAGCGCTGCCGTCCGGGACGAACTCAAACTCCAGCTCGATTCTTTCAGCGCAGGCAAGCTGATGCTCGTCCTGCAGGTAACGAGCCGGTCGAATAACAACCGGAGCAACCCTCATCCATCTCATCCACCCCGGTTCACCAACCTCGACGGTCGACGATGGTGATATATCGTGCAATATCATTTCGTTTGTATTATCACGGTTAACGACGTGATCCACGTCAAACCGCTCTTCCCGGATGTTTCTTATCTGCGCTCGTACTGAGTATCCATCGGGAACCGCTACCAGTCTCTTGATAGCCGGCAGAGCCGGACCGACGGCTTCAAAATCAGGCATGGCACCCGGCAGGTCAACACGCAGCCTGTTATCGGTGACTGTCAGAGAAGGCGGTTGGAATTCCATCGTCACCGTGAACCCACTCGGACCTTCAGTGATTGTTTCGACTTTAATCGGTTCCTGCTGGATCATCGGCGCCGCAAAGCAGGTTGACAGCAGCAGAAAAAATCCGATAATCGCAGGTAAGAAAGGTGGTCTTGTCAGCATGTTGTCTTTCAAATTTTAATTGTAGGAATTAACAAGCAATAGCTGTATATAAAATTAACATACAATTTCACCAAAGTCAAGTTATAAATAGGACTAATGTTCTGCCATTTGCCATCTTAAACTCTGCCATAATGGCATAATATCTGCCGTTTCGAGTATAATAAATGGCAGATAGTACAATCAATATAACATATGATCTTATATTACAGGAGTATACAAATTTGGCACGTAGGTTGCTAATATAAGTCAAAGAGATAAAGGCGGGGATTTATCCGCCTCTCGTTATCTTCAACAACAAATTAAGGAGGAAATAAAAATGGCACTTGTACGTTGGGAACCTTTCCGGAGCAGAGATGTTTTTCCGAGTCTATTCGACTTACCGCGCAGTATGGACCATCTTTTCGAGAACTTCTTCGAGCGCGATGAAGACTTGCCGGTAGTAAAATGGTCGCCACGCGCTGAGGTGACCGAGCTTGACGATCACTTTGAAGTGAGCGCTGAACTTCCCGGCATGAAACGGGATGACATCAAGGTCGAGCTTAACGAAAGGATACTGACCATCTCCGGTGAAAAGCAAACCGAGCACGAAAAGAAGGATCGCAGCATTCATCTTTGTGAGCGGGTTTACGGGAGTTTCCACAGGTCATTCCGGCTTCCGTCGCAGGTCAAGGTCGACAAGATCAACGCTGAATTCAAAAACGGCGTTCTGAAACTCAACCTGCCCAAGGTGGAAGAAGCTAAGCCCAAGCAGATCGCCATAAAGGTCGATTAAGGTACAGTTCTGCTCTCCTATGGTGAAGCACGCCGTTCATCCGTTTGGTGGACGGCGTGTTTTTTGTGTTGATAAACGATGAATTTTGCATTACTTTAGAGAAACCATTCAGCCCCTGATGTTGGACTGTCATACTAATTGTCTTACATTCAGAGATTGCTTCACCGACCGCCAGCGTCATCGCGAGCGAAGCGAAGCAATCTCGTCAGCGGTCGGTTCGCAATGACAATTAATTAGTTCCTGTTGCAAAAGTACATGAATATGAGTAATTAGACTCTTCCTGTCATTCCAGCGAAGGCTGGAATCCAGTTACTACAATTACTTACAAACTCATCTCTGGATTCCTGCCTTCGCTGGAATGACAAATCAATGAGTTTTTCAACCGGAACTAATTAAGTTGAAAGTCCGACAGAGTTAACAACCGTGTGGCACGGGTTACTTGACCCGTGTTTCATATAGAATTGCAGGATTAATTCGAGGTCTATTCCATGGACATAAACAAATTCACCGAACGCGCCCAGGCGGCTCTGACTTCCGCCCAGTCCACTGCAATGGAAGCCGGCAATCCGCAGATTGAGGTTGAACATCTGTTGAAAGCCCTGATCCAGCAGGAAGACGGGTTATGCGGCAGAATTTTAAGCCGGCTGGAAGTCGATATCGATAGTTTCATAGACGACCTGGACAGAGCCGTAAGTGCGATCCCGCGCGTCAGCGGACCGGGCTTTGAGCCGGGCAAGCTGTACCTCTCACCGGAAGTGCAGCAGTTATTGGTTAAAGCAGAAAACGAAGCCAAACGGATGGGCGACGAGTATGTCAGCGTTGAACATCTGCTTCTCGAATTGTCAGACTTCGACAGACGCGCCCGGATCGGTAAACTGCTCGAAAAACACGGCATAACGCGTGACAAACTACTTAAGGCACTCTCCTCGATCCGCGGTCATCAGCGCGTTACCAGCGCAAATCCAGAAGCCACTTACGAAGCGCTGTCCCGTTATGGTCGAGACCTGGTCTCCGAAGCAAGGAACGACAAGCTCGACCCGGTAATCGGTCGCGACGATGAGATCCGACGGATCATCCGCATCCTCTCGCGCCGCACCAAGAACAATCCGGTGCTGATCGGCGAAGCCGGCGTGGGCAAGACCGCCATCGTCGAAGGTCTGGCTCAACGCATCGTGCGCGGCGACGTGCCGGAAGGCTTAAAAGATCGCACTGTCTGGGCGCTGGACATGGCTTCTGTTGTCGCCGGTGCCAAGTTCCGCGGTGAATTCGAGGAACGGCTGAAGGCGATCCTGAAGGAGGTTCAGAAGTCCGAGGGCGAGATAATACTGTTCATCGACGAACTGCATAACGTCGTCGGTGCCGGTCGTGCCGAGGGTTCGATGGATGCGGGCAACATCATGAAACCGATGCTCGCACGCGGCGAACTGCACTGCATCGGCGCTACGACCATCGACGAGTACCGCAGACACATCGAAAAAGATCCGGCGCTGGAGCGGCGTTTCCAGCCGTTATTGATCGACCCGCCCGGCGTCGAGGATTCAATCTCAATCCTGCGCGGGCTGCGGGAACGATTCGAAGTACACCACGGCGTACGGATTCAGGACAACGCCCTCGTGGCGGCGGCAGTCATGTCTAACCGCTATATCTCCGACCGCTTCCTGCCCGACAAGGCTATCGACCTGGTCGATGAAGCCGCGGCGATGATCCGCAGCGAGATCGACTCCATGCCCGCCGAACTTGACTCCATTACCCGCCGCTGCACCCAGTTGGAGATAGAACGCCAGGCGCTGCGCCGTGAAAAGGATGATAAATCAAAAGAAAGGCTTGGTGCGATCCAGAACGAACTTGAAGAATTGCAGGTACGCGGCGACAGCCTGAAGGAACGTTGGGAGGAGGAGAAAAAGCTCATCAGCCACGCGCGGGAACTGCGTGAACAGATTGAAATAAACCGCCTCGAAATCGATCGCGCCGAGCGCGAGTATGACTTGGACCGAGCCGCTGAACTGAAATACGGACGTAAGATTGAGCTGGAGAAGGAACTCAAGGCAGCCGAAGCTAAGATAGAGGAATCAAAGGGAGCAAGGCTTCTAAAAGAGGAGGTCACCGAGGACGAGATTGCCGCTATCGTATCCCAGTGGACGGGCGTTCCGGTGTCGCGCCTGATCGAGGGTGAACGCGAAAAACTGCTGCAACTTGATGAAACCTTGCATAAGAGGGTTATCGGACAGGATGAAGCAGTCCGGGCGGTTACCGATGCGGTTATCAGGGCGCGGTCGGGAATCAAGGACCCGCGTCGACCGATCGGCTCGTTCATCTTCCTCGGACCGACCGGCGTCGGCAAGACCGAGCTGGCGAGGTCGCTGGCGGAGGCAATGTTCGACAGCGAAGACGCAATGATCCGCATCGACATGTCCGAGTACCAGGAGCGTCACACAGTTGCACGCCTGATCGGTGCACCGCCCGGATACGTGGGCTACGAAGAGGGTGGGCAGTTGACCGAAGCCGCCCGGCGCAAGCCCTATTCGGTTATCCTGTTCGACGAAATCGAGAAGGCGCATCGCGAGGTTTTCACGGTTCTGCTGCAACTGCTTGACGACGGTCGGTTGACCGATGGACAGGGACGAACCGTTGATTTTAAGAACAGCGTGGTGATAATGACGTCGAACATCGGCGGCGAAATCCTTATGAATACCCCCCCTTCTCCCCCCCCGCTGAGCAGGGGGAAAATTACAGATACTCCTTCTCCCCCCCCGCTAAGCGGGGGGGGAATGAAAGGGGGGGGGATTCCGGACGGTATTCGCGAGCGTGTTATGAACGAGATGTCCGCTCATTTCCCGCCGGAGTTCCTGAACCGCGTCGACGACGTGGTGATGTTCGAGCCGTTGACGGTTGAGGATATGGAGCAGATTGTTGATTTGCAGATCGCCGACCTGGGCATACGCCTTGCCGAACAAGGACTTGAGATCGAAATAACCGACCGTGCCCGTTCGTTCATCGCGCGGGAATCGTACGATCCACATTACGGCGCCCGTCCATTGAAGCGTTACTTGCAGAGAAGGCTTGAGACCAGTCTTGGACGCACATTAATCGCCGGCGAAATCGGCGACGGTAAGAAGATTGTGGTTGATGTGGAGAGTGGGGAGTTGAATTTTAGGGTGCATTAACTCTTTATTAATACATGAAACCCGGGATGCAGTGAATACAAAGAGGATAAACCTGTCCAGCAAGCTGGACAGGCCACCCATTTTCCTATATTTTGAATACCAACCGGAACCCATAATTCGGGTGCCGCGAGTCCGGGTTGCAGGCGCTGCGTAGCGCGGATCGGCAGTTCTCCGGGATGTCGTTCCACGAACCGCCTCTGAGTATGCGCAGCTCTCTGCCGCCCTCGACCCAGGCGCTGCCGTCATCCGGCGCTCTCTGATAGTTGTTGTGATAACGGTCTTCGCACCACTCCAGCACATTCCCGTGCATGTCGTACAAACCCCATGAATTGGGAGGAAAGTTGTTTACGGGAGTGGTTTGTCCTCGATATGCACCCTTCTTGCCATTTTTGTATACGTAATTTCCGTTATAGTTGGCTTGATCCGTATTTATCGTATCGCCGCTATTAAAAGGAGTCTCTGAACCGGCGCGGCAGGCGTATTCCCATTCCGCTTCCGTCGGCAGTCGGTAGCCTCTGCCGGGATCGCGTTCGTTCAGCTTGAGGATGAATTCCTGAACGTCATTCCAGGAAACCCTCTCAACCGGCAGGTCATCGCCCTTGAAATAGGAGGGATTATCGTCGGTTATCGCAAACCATTGACTTTGTGTGACCGGCGTTGTCATCATGTAGAATGGTTTGATGAATACACGATGTGACGAAGCCTCGTTCTCGTTGTGCCCGAACTCAGTTTCCATTGAGCCCATAAAGAAAAATCCACTTGGGATGGCGATGAATTCCATGCCGGGCAGAGGACCGGAAATCCTCTCCTGTACTGATTCACTATCGTCCATCGTTACCTCCAGAAAATTCCATCATTTTCAATATTCAGATCAAATATAGAGCGGAAACAGTTGTGTGTCAATTGTGCAAGCGGATTTATCGGTTCACATAACCAATGAAACTCAAATAAATAGACCCCAATCGAAACCGGTCAGACTTGTTCAATGAAGTTTATTTTGTATATTAAGAACGCCGACTGATGGTATTATAATAATTATCTTGGCAAAAGGGGAGAGCCGACTTCAGTCGGCTACTTTATGAAGTTGTAATTATAATAGGATTCTAAGGAAGCCGACTGAAGTCGGCTCTCCCCAACCACGTTAATTTATCTATTTAACAACCATAAGTCGGCGCTACCCAGTATATCGATAAATAATTAAAACATCCATACTTCATTGTGTAAGAGTCAAAATTTAATGAAGATCATCCGCATAATACTCCTCTGGCTGTTTGCCTTGGTGATTACGCTAAGCATCGCTCGTTACCAGCGAAAAACCGGTCCCACCAATCCTATCGAGGGTAAAGCCAGACTTGGACAGCACACAATCGATTACAGTTTGGAACGCACGCACGGCGGGTCGGACGACCATCGAATTCTGATCAGGCTCCCGGACATGGCGATAAGCGGTAGAGTATTCTGGAAACGCTACAAATTCGACGAACCGACGCACGTGATCGATATGGAGAGTGGTGGTTTTATAGAATCATCAAATGATGGATATCTTGAAACGTACCTTCCGCATCAGCCGCCGGCGGGGAAGCTCGAGTACCGTGTAGAGCTCAGCTTAGGTGACATGTACGTGATGCTACCGCCCGACGAACCGGCGGTGATACGGTTCAAGGGTGACGTGCCGAAGTGGGCGTTAGCGCCGCATATTATCCTGATATTCAGTGCGCTATTTGTAGGAATGAGGGCGATGTTGTCGGCGCTGTTCTGCTTGAAAGTGAAGACGCTGGCATGGGTGACGCTTGCGCTGGTTGCGGTGGGTGGTCTGATCTTCGGACCGATTGTGCAGAAATATGCCTTCGGCGCGTTCTGGACCGGCTGGCCCTTCGGCGGGGACTGGACGGATAACAAGACAGCAGTTATGGCTTTGGGCTGGTTGGTGGCTGTATGGATGATGCGCGGGAAAGAACGCGAAAAAAGCGGTCGATGGTGGGTCGTTGCCGCAACCGTATTAATGTTCGGCATCTACCTGATCCCGCACTCGATGCACGGCAGCGAGCTTGACTATTCAGCCTTACCTCCGGACAGTTTGGAAACGTTAAGTATACCCGAATTGGATAAATATGAATAGCCACAGATAAAAAAACCGGGGAATATTTATCCAAAATTTATCTGCCTGTGATCCAGCTCATTGAAAATTGGTAAGTTTTGCTTTAATATGAATACACTTAAGCTTGGGTAAAACCTTACCCGGGCAGACTAAGGAGGATAATATGTTAAAGATTAAGCTAATTGTCTCCTTTCTTCTTGCACTGATTTTACTCCCATTCTCTCTTTACGGCGATACTGAAGTTGCGGGAGATGTCAGTGGTGAATGGACGGCGGAAGGCAGTCCATACATAGCTACTGGAGATGTGGTTTTACGTAACGGTGAAACACTGGATATTGACGCCGGTGTCGAAGTACTCTTCAGGGATAATACGGCATTCTATATCCATGGTCAATTGACTTCGAACGGTAGCGAAGAAGATTCCATCTATTACATGCCGGAGGATGAACATCAGATCTGGCGGGGATTACGTTTTATCAACGCGGATCGACGTTCCTGTCTCTCCTACTGTGTGGTAGCCTACGGACGAGCTATCTCCAATCATGCTGTTAACGACACAATTAACAGTGGCGGTAACATTTTTATCTGGAACAGCGATATTACGATTGAGCATTCGCGCATCTCTTATGGGCAAGTTACAGGTCATGGAGCGGGTATCGGGATTTGGAGGTCCGATCCGATCATCAGAAACTGCCTCGTAGATCAAAACCTCTCCAACGCCCAAGCCGGCGCTGTCTACCTCCATCAATCTTCACCGGACATTCTGAATTGCCGGTTTATTGAAAATCAAACCGCCTGGGGAGGCGGCGGTTTATGTCTCGAACAGAATTCAAATCCCCTGATTGAAAACTGCGCTTTCACCGGCAATTTAGCCGCTACCGGCGGTGGCATAGCCGATTACGGTGGCAGCCCCACGATAAGACAGTGCACATTTTGCGAAAACAGCGCCAACACAATGGGAGGCGGCGCTTATCTCCGCGACGACGGGAGTGATCCATTGGTGGAGTGGTGTACATTTTACAGAAACACAGCCGATGTCGGCACGGGTTGGGGTGGAGGTTTACTATTACGCTTCAATACAGGCAGTGAGGTTCGCTATTGCAGATTTATTGAGAACGAAGCACTGTACGGCGGCGGTATCTACGTCCAGCAGAATGCCGGACAACGTCCGCAATGCAGCATCCATCATGATCTATTCTGCGATAACCTCGCCCGCGTTGCCGGTGGAGCGATTGCCGTTTCGGAAAATATGGGCAATTCTGCATTGGACGTTGAAAACTGCACATTCATTTACAATTCCGCACAAGCTCAGGATGAACCCAACACCGCCTTCTCTCCACGAGGCTCCAGAATACATTTCAACAGCTCAATCATCCTGGGTGAACTGCCGCACTTTTGGGATCACAATCTGATAACGGTAGAGTACAGCCACATCTCAGAAGGTTATAACGGCAGAAACAACTCGCCGGATGATCCTCAACTATTCATGAAGGATTCAACCTGGTGCCTGCTGTGGGGGAGTTCTCCGTGCGTGAACAGCGGCGATCCGAATCTGCCGGACGACCCCGACCGCAGTCGCAACGACCGCGGCTGGCTGCATTTTCCCCATGACGCCCTCGGTGGGCTTGAAACCGACACCCTGTCCGCAGATCTGGAAGCGGGAACCCGCTACCAAACGACTATCCATTTCCAAAACGACACCGGCGTGCCTATCTATGCATCGCCGATCAATAACTGGCGGGAACCGGATCGGGAAATAACGGTCGACGTAACTGAAATCACCGAAGACAGCGAGATTCACGGCGTGGCACGGACAGCGGACGGGTATCTACTCAGTGGCGGAAACAGCGGCGATGATCCGAACCAGATTTATTGCCTCGATAATGATTTCAACCTGGTTGAACAGCTCGATCAGCCCGGTGGAATCGATGGCGTTGGTTTCTTTGACCTGGCGTATGTCGGTAACGGCGTGTTCTACGGCGGTGATGAGGAACAGATCTGCGAGTTCAATGCTGATGGTGAGTTGCTCGATGCTTACGGTAGTCCGATGGGACTCGGATTCGCTCGCGCTCTGGGCGTCGACGTTTTCCATGCGGATCAATTCATCGATGTATATATCGGCGGCGACGAAGGGAATATCGTGCGAACCAACGACGAGATGCAGGAAAGGGAAAGATTTAACGTCGGCAGTCCGGTACGTGCTATCGGAATAAAGGAGAACAGCCGTGCGGTTTATATTGCCACCGAGTCGGCTGGGGGGATCGGTTTGTTATCTATACTGTTCCCGGAGGACAGCTCTGTCGTACCGCTCTACCCGCTGGATCTGCCGGATGGACGTCGGATGGGAGGCTTTGAGGTTACTCAGAACTGGGAAGCCGGTAAAGGAACCCTGATCGGCATCAAAGAGGGCGACGGGGATGTTGCAGACCAGTTGTTCGTGGAGCATTTCTACGTTTCCTGGTTGGTGGTTCGTCCCGAATGGGAATTTCTGATGCCCGGCGACGAGGCTGAGTGGGAGATCGAATTCACTTCCAACGGGATGGCAAACGGGGAATACCGGGACGTGATCTTCCTCGCGGTTAACGGTTACGGAGAGGGCAACGAAATCCAGACTATATTAAGGGTCACCGGCAGTCCTGTCGACCCGCGAGCGAATGACAACACGATCCCGACGACGCTGCAACTGAACGCGGTTTATCCGAATCCCTTC
This sequence comes from uncultured bacterium, assembly GCA_964471745.1. GTDB lineage: Bacteria > Electryoneota > AABM5-125-24 > Hatepunaeales > Hatepunaeaceae > CAYYHI01. The sequence continues at coordinate 16,153 of CAYYHI010000002.1, forward strand.
AACTCATCAGCCATAGTCAGATACAGCCTTCCATTCGCGACACGTGCAACGCTGACTGTTTATGACCCATTAGGACGAAGAATTGCCACATTGTTCGAAGGTTACAGGAAAGCGGGTGTTTATACTGCCAATCTGACAGCCGCGGATTTGCCGTCGGGATTGTGTTTTGTGAGGTTGAAGGCGGGAAATGAAGCAACGATACAAAAGACCATTATTATTAAATGAGATAGATTAATTACTTGACAACAGCGTAATCTTGACCTATATTGATAGCTGATGTAAAAGGATTAATCATTTTTGTTCAATTAGATTTCTAATTGAAGATAGCAAAAACTTAAGGAGGGTTTGAAATGAATCGTATCATGGTACTTTTCGCGTTAGTCTGCATCGGCGGGCTGGTTCTTGCCCCAAGCGCTGTCAATGGCGCTACTTACGTATTCGGCGAGGACGGAAACATCAAAAACTTAACGTATTACGGCAGTACTTGGACAAGCGCCAATACTTACATCATTGCTGGTGATTGTCATGTAAACAATGACGATGAGCTTACAATTGAGGATGGCGTCGAGGTTCTGTTCGATTACGATTATGGCGGAGATTACGGATCTCCCATGTTCCCCACCATCAAAATCTACGGAACAATCGTCTGTGAAGGAACGGAAAACTCACAAGTGTGGTTCAAGAATTACTCCGGTACGAACAAGGGTGAATTCGAGGGTCTGCTGCTTGATGGCACATCCACGAACGAAGGGGAATTGGAAGCTTCCCACACGGTCTTTGAATACGGCGGTAAATCAACAGCGCTGATTCAACTCGATGAAGACGCCGTACTCGATCTTGATAACTGCTTTATCAGGTTATCAGACACAGACGGGATTGCCACAATTGACGAATCAAGCTCCATAGACATCCACTCATGTTATATCGATTCTAATGATAACGATGGAATCGATGCACAGAACGAGTTAGAACTTTTACAGATTGAAAATACCGTTCTATTCTATAATGGAGGTGCAGGAATCCATATAGAGTCTTTAAGGAATCATGATGGCATGTGGTTGAAAGGTTTATATGTTAGGGGTAATAACCTTGACGGTCTTGTTTTAGGTCCTCAATCACGTGGAATTCTCGTAAGAAACTGCCAGTTCTACTGTAATGGACCGGAAGTTGCAGGGCAAGGTAATGGAATTCGTATTGATTGTGATGAAGGCAATTTCTATTGCACGATAATGAACTGCGTAGCGGCAGGGAACTCAGAAAACGGCATTTATATCGAGGATATGGATCCGTGGGAGATATTGAGTCCTATTCGAATACTTAATTCCGTGCTTTGGGATAATGGTGACAACTGATTACTTGTTAATAACCTCAATCATTGGGATGGAGAGGATTATGATGTAATAGTTACTCAGAACAATATCTTTGGTCTTAATGAAGATTACGGAGTAAGCATTGAAGGAGAGGTATATCTACTTGATTTTAGTTCGGATATAAATGCCTTCAAAGACAATGGTATAGATTCTTATGACGATGAAGCAGATTTTCCAGGCGAAAAAATTATCGATGAGAATGGAGAACCTGATCACTTTGAGCTTGCGCTTGAGACATATCACGCGAATAATGACCCGCCGTATGATTTCCACATCGAATGGGATGGACCTTTAAAAAACGAAAAAACGCTAATAAACTCAGGTGACTCCGACGAAGGCTGCGGAGGTGATCCGAATGGGTCTTTAACCAACATTGGAATTTTCGGAGGACAATATGCCGACAATTTCCCTGACTTTGAATTCTATGATTTCTTCTGGGCTGATTGTGGCTTTGATCCTTTTATTGCGGTTGCACTTTCTGGAGATTGGACTGATGACGATGAAGGCGAGAAAACAGTTAAGAGAGATGACTACCGCGTTTACGAAGACTGGGAGATTGGAAGCACCTGTATTCTAGAGATTGAAGAGAGTACATTAATAGAATTCTGTGATGCTGCTTGGTTTGAGGTTAGGGGAACATTAGAAGCTAATGGCTCACCTGATAATCATATTGTTTTCAGAGGATTTGACGATACACAATGGAGAGGTATCAGGTTTATGTTTGCTTCTACAGATTCTAAAATGGAATACGTTGATGTAGAGGATGTTACGGGTTATGATGTGATTAGATTATATAACGCAAATAACGGTGATGCGGATTATTTAAGGTTGAATTATGTTACAGCAAATGGTGGCAGTAATTGGGGTTATGGAATATCGAACTCCAGAGTTTGGTTCGAAGGCTGTGAAGCGAAGGAAAACGATTTTGGAGGGTGCAAAGTTTATATAACTGATCCTCACGACGTTAAAATACTTGGTTGTAACTTCAGCGAAAACGGCAGTGTTGGAAGTTATGCGGCTGGTTTGTATTGTTCAGGTTCGAACAGTCATCCATTCATCGGATTCAATCCTGAACTTGCATGGGATGATCCCCAGCGATTTACTCGTTTCTGTCAAAATGAGAAATATGGACTCTGTTGCAGTAATAATTCTGACCCTATTTTAACAGGTCCGGCGATTTCGGGGCTTGGGTACGTTAAAATATGGGATAACGATGATGATCAAATATCTGCTAGTAACGCCAGCTGCATACCCGATCTATCCGGGGGTCATAACGATGTTTACTCTCCCAACTTCGAGCAATTAGCCTTCGATAACAACACCGGAAGCAGTATAGACGTCGAAGATAATTACTGGGGTACGGATGATCCTGTTACTAATGAGGCAAGTCTTTTCGATGGAACTCTGGATTATTCACCCTGGAATATTTCGAGAAGAACATTCGACGTGGAAAACTCAAATCTTTACAGACTGGCAAGAAACACTTACTTAAGTGATGATCCGGAAGTCATCGGGAGTTCGATTCCTCTGCTGAAAAGAGTCGCAGAGGATGAACAAGCAGGCAGTCACCGTATCCAATGTATTAATTATCTGCGTGACGCGTGTGAATGGTCAAATAATGATTTCAATGAACTAAGGGATTATTTTGTTGATTTTGCGGCTGAATGTGGAGATGACAATTTGTCCAAATTGGCTTTAAGGCAGTCAATTTGGTGTTTAGTGGATCTCGGCAGATACGAAGACGCCTTAACACAGTTCGCTTCCCAGAGACGTAATGCTGAAAATCTGGTTGATTCCCTTTGGGCTGCCCTGGATGAAGCTTCTGTCAGACTGATAATGGGTGAGGGAGAGGAAGGCGACGGCTATAATCCCGATTGGGAAAACCAAATTGATTCTAAAATCAGTGAATTATCTGAGATGCTCGTTCAGGCTGAAGATGAGGTAATTAAATCGTCATCCGTTTTACAGCCATCAAGATTTATATTGTACCCGCCGTACCCCAATCCCTTCAATTCCAAAGTCAGTGTATCATTCGACGCCTACAAGGCAATCCGCCCCTGTGTGAGTATCTTTGACTCAAATGGCAGGTTGATCGAAGTACTGAAGGATAATAACATAGTTATCGGCAGGAGTGAGTTCATTTGGGACGCTCATGGTCGACCATCCGGTATTTATTTCATTAATTTGTCATCAGATAATGAGCAGAAATCGGTGAAAGCCGTTCTGGTAAGGTGATTTGTACTTCTGCTTTAATACGGTTTTATTTACAAATAAATGACCATCTTCCCGGTCTATCCGGGAAGATGGTCAACAACCGGAGATGAAAAAGATGTATCGACATATTAGAACGTTAATTCTACTGATTATAATTCCTGCTTTATGTTACTCTATAACGCTGGAAAGGATAAATCATTCTTATCTATATAACAGAGGTAGTGGTGCTGGATTTCATTGCATTACCCCCTTGGAAAACGGACAATTTCTAATCGGAGGATCTTTCAGTTCTCCTCGGAATAATGAACTTGACTTTTATTTTTGGCTCGGTGAATCAAGCCTTGATTTGGACTCCGTATACTATCAAAGACATTACGGTTCCAGTGGCTGCTTTCAATATGCTGATAAAATTGTAATCAGCTCAAATGGTAACTTAGCTCTATTTGGTGAGTTTCTGCAGGAAGATCATGAAATCGACAATTATCGAATTGCTGCCTTTGGTCTGGATGAAGATAGAGATTCACTTTGGTATAATTGTTACGGGGAACTTCATCATTCATGTCGCTTTGTCGATGCAATTGAGAGAAATGATGACGATGGCTATATTATAATATCCCATAGACAGGATGATCTTTATAATGGGTGGAATTACGTGGAATTATATTCAATCGATACAGATGGAAATTTGGAGGATATAATTAATTACGGCGATGACGATATCCTTGACGACGATGATTACGGTTATGATCCGAGCGGAATTATCAACCTGAATGATGAGGGTTACTTAATCTATGGTAAATATGTTGCTCATGATGGATATAATGCTAGTCGCGGATTTCTAATGCGAATAAATAATGACTTCGATATCGAGTGGTCCACAACCATAATAGACAGCATCAGAGGAGAAGCTGTTCATAGTGGCCGATTTAAGTGCGCAATACCTTCTGTTAATGGTGGATTTTTATTAGCCGGTGGTACTGATTTGGGAAGACCAAGTAATTATTCTGAAAAACACTGGATTGTAAAAGTAGATGACGAAGGGGATGTTCAGTGGGAAAGGGTATATGTGGATTATTTTGGAGATCGCGATAACTGGTTTAAGCACATATTTGAGACTGAGGATGGTAATATTCTGGCATTTGGTAAGTCAGAGTCATCGGATACAGGAGATCGAAGCCCGTGTATTATGCTGGCAGATAAAGACGGGGATGTAATCGAGGATTATATAGTTGAAGAGTATTATAGTACCGATTATTTTCGCGATGTGGCGGCAATAAATAATGATGAGTATGTTGCCATTAGACCAGTTGGAATAACAGTAATTAAGATTAATCTTGGGCAAGGTTCAGTTGCTGACAATTTAACAACAACCTGCAAGTCATTCAAATTATATCCCGCCTACCCCAATCCCTTCAACACCCAGGCTCGTTTCGTTTACTCGCTGCCGTATTCGACATCATATTCGCTGTACCTGTACGACCATGCGGGGCGGTTTGTGAGGTCGATGTCGTCCGGTTATGGCGCTGCCGGCGTGCATCACGGCTGGCTGGACGCCGGGACGCTTCCGTCGGGCAGCTACTACATCCGACTGCTGACCCCGGATGGTTCTGTCACCTCACCGATTGTGATAACGAAATAGGTTTTATAGGCAGGTAAGATAATAAGGTAACCCCCCCTTGCCCCCCCCCCTTTCGTAAAGGGGGATTTCCTGAGGGGAGGTTAGACACTCCTGTCTGACCTTATTTGCACAGACAAGAGTGTCTATGCTCCCCATCCTTCATCCCTCATCCTTCATCCTTCATCCAATAGGCGCTAATTATTCGTCGTGACCAGAAATATCTTTGCTCCCGGTTTGATAATCTCCCGCTCTCTTGTATAATTGGCATGATGGACGTCAACAAATCCCAATAAGTAACAAGGGGAACCGGGGAGGAAAAGTCACCTTGCAGATCCCTGATGCGCGCTTCCCAATAATTCTACTTGCCATACTTCTATTCGCTTTAACCGGCTCCGCCTGGTCCGCAGCCGGAAGTAATGAGGAGAACGGTCAATACCGCTTTATCGCTATGCCCTACCTGGCAGGCGGCAGCGACGAGGGTCTGGAAATCGGCATTACGTCGGGATTGGCGCGCTACCCGGATATGATGATCTACGCCATAGGTTCATGGTCAACCAAAGGTTACACCAGCCTGGGCGTACGCGGTGAAAAAAACGCCGGAAGCTACCGCCTGATCGGGAAAGCTTACATCACAAGCATCAAGCGCTATCTTTATCATGATGAAACCGGTGTACCGGAACCATACGCTTCCGCAGCGGTCAGGCGTTTGGAAGTCAAGCTGGCAGCGCTGCGTAAAGTTCGCGCCAACCTGGAACTGGGACCGGAGATGATCTGTGAAATCGCCGACGGCAAAGATGTCGAGGATGCCTATGGTCAGCCCGCTTCGATCGATTCCCTGCCGCGCTTCGGTTACGGGTCGATCGCACAGATCGGCATACGAGCCCGCTACCGAACTACGAGCAGTATGCGTCCGTTGAACGGTTTGATAATGGACGGATCCGTTCGGTTGGGAAGGGCGGACAGCGATGTACTCGATAATCCCTCGTTGGATTTCGGGTGCGATCTCTGGGCGGCAGCCGCGCGACCATTCAACCCGCGCACGAGGCTGTACCTGCGCGGCTGGTGGGGATATCAGCATAGAACATCCCCGCCCAACCGCCTGGCAATCGGCGGCAAATGGACGCTGCGGGGGCAGCCGGATCAGCGCGATTTCGGTCGGCGCACCATCAACGGTCGCGCACAACTGCATTACCTAGTGATCCCCGAATGGAGCCTGCCGCTAGAGACGCTGCACAACCTATGGAGTGTCATTCCGGATTACAGAATCGACCTTGAAACCGTCGCTTTCCTCGATATCGGGCGCGTCGGCGATCCGGATTACGGCTGGCGGAAAACTCGCTGTGGATGTGGCGGCGGGTTACGCTTCGTCTTCCCCCCGGAGATGGTTTTCTTTTTCGACATTGCCGGTTCATCAGGCGGGGGTATGAGATTTTATATCGGGGTCGGGGAGACGCTGTAAACAGACTGGTGTCACCCGCGGAGGGGCGACACCGGTATCGTTTCTATGCATTGATTCTGTGCCGCAAATGCCCCTATATGAAAGGCTTCAGAAGCGGCATGATATCTTATTATTCGTTGAGCAGTTCCAACTTCTTGCTGATTCGTTCTCTGTAGGTCCAGGGCGCTACCGGCTTGCGCTGAGACCACAACCCTTTCCGAGCTGATCGTGCTTCCTGCTCAAGCTGGGCAAGCGTACTGTCACCAGGCGCGTACTTCCGGGACCACCAGGCAAGACCGCTTTTAATCAGCTCCAGGTTCAGGATCTTCCCGTCCGGCAGGTTAACCATACCAACCGTGACGGTAACCCATCTACCTGTAGCGAGGCTGTCGGTGAATTGCCTGGCTTCACGGCTGAACACCTGATTAGTTTCCGGTGTCTCAATTCCATACAGCCGCACAGGTATCACCTTGTCGTCAAGCTGAACCTCGATAGTGTCACCATCGATCACCCTCACAACCTGACCGGTGAAATAGAAAGGCACCGAACCGCAAACCATTATGAAAATCAGAACGTAAAGACGAACCATCACTCTACAGTTTTTATTTTCTTAGTTCACTTTAATAATAACAAAAACATTCACGTTAATCAATACTTCGCATCACCATTTTTCCAATTTTCTTAAAGCTTGACTTCAATAATTGGTTCCTTGCTGTTTCGTGTGGATATGGTTGACAAACCTATGCGGTTGGACTAACTTATTAATAGGGTTACTTTGTAGTTGTATTAACTTGTGAACAAACCGTTTATAACAATATATATACCATAAGAGCAAATTACGGTTGTGAATATCACAGATGTGATCGGTGAGGCACAGTTAACCCACGATATACTTGAGGTTGACGGCAACATCAGCCGTTTGTCGGCTATTCTCGATCGCGGACATAATGTAACGACCATTACCCGATCGACAGAAACCGCTGTCCTGATTAAGACATTGGCTAAGCGGAGAAACTACCGGCTGAAGGTTGTCACAGCTCAGTTCCCCCTGATCGATGAGCTGGTCGACCGGAGCTTCGACCTTGTTGTCGGCAGCGGGCGGGCGGATAATTGCAGCCCGGAGTTCTTCCGGGAAACGCTGAGGCTGCTGCGACCCGGCGGACGATTGGCGCTGGTCAATCCTGCAATTCCACGAGAACAGGTATCAAAATATCTTGTCGCATCCGGTTTTGAAATCGAACCGGTGGCGAGCGAAGATAGCCTTTCGGGTTGCGATCCGGACGAATTGATACATTGTTTACGTCCGCTGAACACCACCCCGGGAGTTCCCGCCCGCACGGTACTGCGAACAGAGCGGCTTCACATGCGACCCTGGCACCGCGAAGACATGGATGCCGAGGATGATTGGCACGACTTTGACAACCCGATTTACCGCCACTACAACCCTCCACATGACGCACAACCGGAGCGCGATATCAGGTATCGTAAGATCGTCGGTTTGTTCGACCAGAAGCTCGCCATATCCGATCGGGACGGTCTTGTCGGATACATTGCCCTATTCGGTACAGATCCGGAAGAACTTGACTCCGAGATGGGGATCAACTTCGCTGCCCACCGTTGCAATCGAGGCTACTGCAAGGAATCACTGCGGAAGCTGTGCGACGAGTATTTCCATCACTGGGGAATGGAGCGGATGCGGCTTGAAGTTGCACGGTTCAACGAATTCGGTATCCGCTGCTATAAAGCCTGCGGCTTCCGGGAAGTGAAACGCTTCTGGAACCCGCGCGCGCCTCAACGCCTGTTCTTCAACGAGGATAACCCGCGACTGGCGCACGTCAAGCAGTTCTTTCGCCGTGGACCTAACGGCTACGAGGTAGAATTTCTCAAGATGGCGGTTACGAGATTTGAATATGCTAAACTGCGTCAGAATTCTCGTGCCGATCGCTAATAGTGAATATGAAACCTTTTTTTATCCGCTTGGCGAATACATTCTTTCAAGACCATACAACCTGAAGCTCATCAATATACTATCGTTCAGTTTGCAGACAGTCAAGATATTAACACAAGGAATAACATGCTGATAAAATTTGCCGCTATTGCGATTTTCACACTTGTAATCGTCATTATCGGGATCCTGGGACTGCGGAAGACTCGCTCTTTCTCAGATTTTTTTCTGGGTGGTGGACAAATCGGCCCCTTGATGACAGCATTTACGTATGGCACGGCATATTTTTCGGCGGTTCTGTTTATTGGCTTTGCGGGAAAGATAGGATGGAGTTTCGGGTATTCTGGTTTATGGATCGCTGTAGGTAATGCGCTGGTCGGTGTCTTCTGTGTCTGGATGTTTATGGGAGCGAGGATTAAGAGGATTTCCATTGAATATCAAGTTCAAACGATGCCGGAGTACTTTGAAAAACGTTACGGGAGCAAATTCCTAAAGCTGTTTTCATCGGTGTGTATCTTTGTATTCTTCATCCCCTATTCTGCTGCTGTTTTTATGGGTTTATCCTACCTGTTCAGAGCGACGTTCAATATTGATTACACGCACGCGCTGCTTTTTATGGGAATTTTAACTGCGCTTTACCTTGTCTTAGGCGGCTACAAATCAATGACCATGATTGATGTAGTCTTCGGCATGATTATGATCGCAGGCGTCATTATCCTGTTATGGAATGTCATTGAAAAGGGTAATGGTCTGTTAAACATAACAGCAGCGTTATCATCTATAAATCCCAAGTTGACCAAATTAATCGGACCACCGGGATGGTGGTCGCTCTTCAGTCTTATCTTCCTGACCTCCGTCGCACCCTTTGCCATGCCGCAGCTAATCCAGAAATTCTATGCTATTAAAGACGAACGGTCAATCAGAATCGGTATGGCGGCTTCAACTTTTTTCGCCATTCTGGTTGGAGGAATAGGTTATTTTACCGGAGCTACGACGAGATACTTCCTGTCCCCTGGGAATGCGCCCGATGCTTTCAGTAATGGAAAACCGGTTTTCGACGCTTTAATGCCGGAACTGTTGGTTAACGTGATCCCCGAAGCCCTGTCTGTTATAATCCTGCTGATGATACTATCAGCCTCGATGTCAACCCTAGCTGCATTGGTGCTGATCTCCAGCTCATCTATTGTAAAGGATGTCTATGCGGGATTTATCAACAAGGATGTTTCTGATAAACAATTGACCATGCTGATGAGGTTCTTAAGCGTGTTTTTTGTTACTTTGTCGGTGGTTATAGCATTCTATAAGCCGGCGACCATCGTTGCTATTCTCGGGATATCGTGGGGAGCGATCGGTGCGGTATTCCTCGGACCGTTTATATGGGGATTATTAAGCCGGAGGGCTAACAAATTTGGCGCCATCACTTCATCAATCCTCGGTCTGGCGGTCTGTCTTGTTTTATACATATCGGGTTTACCTTCACCTGAAGCAGGAACTATCGGCATGATCGTCTCTTTGACTGCTAATCCGATATTCAGTTTCTTAAGCAGAATACGAACAACAGATTAACCCATCGCATTTTTCTGTGACTCGAAAGCGTTATTCCTTATTACACTCAGTAATCCCTACTTAATTGCTTAACTTCTACTTGATTAAAAGACACATGGCATGTATATTTGCACATTAAAGTATCTTACAACGTAAACGAGCCCAATATCACATGACAGCCGCTGAAACAATCCTCTATCTTACGATAATAACCGGAACGGTCTGGGCGGTGACGGTCATAGCCCTGTATATCGGTTTGGGGCGGCATAAGGCGTTTTCAGGTGACTTCAAGCCCCGCCTGAGTGTGCTTATCGCTATCCGCAACGAGGAGAAAAACATCGACGGCTGCCTGCTGGCTCTGTCGACTCAGGATTATCCGCTGGAGTTGCGTGAAATAGTGGTCATCGACGATAACTCGACCGACCGTACGAAGGAGATTGCATCCGGATATACTGAGAGAATCCCCGGATTTAAGGTTATTGATGCCGGAACACCACGGGAAGGCGTAGCTCCCAAGAAGAGCGCTTTGATCACCGGCATAGCTGAAACGACCGGCGAGATAATTATAACAACCGACGCGGATTGCTCGCCTCCGACTGGTTGGTTATCGGAAATGGCAGGGTTGTTCGAACCGGACGTGGATGCGGTGGTTGGATTTTCACCGCTGGAAGGCAGGGGGATCGCGGGTGTACTATCCCGTTTCGACAGCCTCGTTAATGCGGTTATATCCGCGGGCGCGCTCGGGCTGGGCGTTGCCGGCAGCGCGGTCGGACGCAACTTCGCCTATCGCCGCCAGGCATGGCTCAACACCGGCGGCTTCGGTTCCGGCGCGGCAGCCGCTTCCGGTGACGACGATCTGCTGCTGCAGAGGATCGCTGCCAACGGCGGAAAAATCCTGTTTGCCACCAATCCTGCCACCTTCGTCCCCGCCAGTGGAAAGAAATCGCTCGTTGAATGGTGGCGGATGAAACGACGGCATTTCTCAGCGGGTAAGAGGTACAAACCCGGACTTATTTTTCTGGGAACGCTGCTCTATCTGTTTAATCCGGCGTTGATAGCCACGACCGTCTGTGCCATCTGTGGAGAGATTAAACCCTACTGGATTAATGTGTTCTGGGGACTAAAAATCGGCTTGGATGGACTGGCGCTGGAAAAGGGAGCAAACCTGTTCCGGGTTCAGGATTGGAAATATCCGTGGCTGATCGGTGAATTGGTCTCGCCGTTCATCTTAACTGTCCTGTTGCCGGCGTCGATGGTTGGAAAGATTAGCTGGAAGGGCAGATCACTGAAGACGTAATTTACATGCTGTTAACCTTATTTGTGTGCCTCGATTTGCTCGCAAATCGGGTTTCAGTAAATGAATCGAAGGAAGGAAGTTCTACCCTCCCATACAATTTACAGGCAGGCAGGAGTGTCTATCCCACTGTTCAACTGACACGGTGGCGCAGGCGTCCCCGCCTGCGCTTGGGCGGGTGTATGATAAGTAAGGTAATGTCGTGGAGAAAGGCAAGCTGAAAAATTTGGAAACACTGCTTGAAAAGGCAGACGCATCCAAGAGAGCTGACGATGCATCTGAAGCTAAAAACAGTAAACGGGTGACCGCCGGCGGCAGTATCCGTCAACGACAGATGCGTGAACTGCGTCAAATGCTGAAACAACAGGAAGCCAGACTACTCACTCAAAAAGAGGCGGAAATTAAAAAAGCCCGCCTCAGGAATGTAGGGTTTATTGTCTTCGACAACATACCATTGCGGATGCACAAGATCCAAGACTATCTCAATAGGATGGGCTGCCTTAATACCGTTACGGTCAAAGGCTTCGGACAATTAGTTAATGGTGCTCTTGAGCTTATGAACAACGATAAGCTTCAACATACAGCAGTTATAACTCCCGGGGAACTATATAATGAATACCAAACTTTCGTAAATTCACCCGCCATAACAACGGCAATGCAGAAATATCCCGAACTTGAAAACATACCCGTTTTCATCGCACTCGAACCGGACGCACCCTATGAAACGCCGTCCGGCGTAGACCCCATGATGGTAATATCGATGAGCCAGAGCCTGCAGTACAATCAGAAGAAGATAAAGCGTACATTGGAGAAACTTGGATGGGAAAACTAATGCGAAGCAGTGATTTTTTAGTGGTGTCCCTTGATGTTTGTCATTCCCGCGAAAGCGGGAATCCAGAGAAGTTGCTGATATTGCCGGAGTTACTGGATTCCATCTTCCGATGGAATGATGAAGTTTGGTGCGTTTTTCACATTCTCAGACACACTGTTTCGCGGGAATGACAATGAATAGCTGACACTACCTTAAGTTTAACCTGGAAATACAAATGAATGAAATCATCTTCCTCATAGAAGAGGCGCCTGAGGGTGGGTTTACAGCCCGCGCCGTGGGCGAATCCATCTTCACCGAAGCCGACGATCTACAAGCACTGAATGACAACATCCGTGATGCGGTAAAGTGTCATTTTGATCAGGGGAATATGCCCAAGATGATCAGACTCCATTACGTGCGCGAAGAAGTGATCCCAGTATGAGGCTGCCTCGAGACCTCTCCGCGGAACAGCTCATTAAAGGTCTGAAAAGACTCGGTTACGAACAAACGAGAAAAAGTGGTTCCCATATTCGAATGACTATTCGTATTGATGGCGAGCATCATATTACAATCCCCAGTCACAGCTCGTTACGCGTGGGAACATTATCCGCTATATTAAATGATGTCGCTTCGTACCTTAAGGTTAGCCGTGAAGATATATTAGAAAAGCTGCTTAAAGGTTAGATAATAGCAGAGACTCACCAAACGTTAATATACGAGTAAGTCTAACATCCTTTTTTGAGATATTTCATTAAAGAGTTTTATCTTCTTTATTACTAATTAGATAGAAAGAAATAGAGTAATCCGTCTCCCAATCCCGATAATGCTCTGGATGGAGCCTTCCGCATCCTGCAATCTCGACTGCCCGGGCTGCCCGACCGCTGCCGGCAGAGGTGGCGGGGTCATGCATCTGGAAGACTTCATCCATGTTATAGATCAACTGCCCTGGCTGCGGTTCCTCAACCTCTGGCATCGCGGCGAACCGCTGGTCGCGCCCGATTTCTCGGATATGGTCGCCGAAGCCTCCCAGCGCGGCATCTGGACACAGACATACACCAACGGACTGCTGCTGAGTAAAAACGGTCTCGCTGGAAGAATCGTCGCCGCCGGACTGAACCGCATCACCATCGGCATCGACGGTCCGGATGAGGAAACCTATTCCCGCATACGACTGGGTGGAAGCCTCGCTGATGTGGAAGCCGGAGTCCGCGCTCTATTGGAGGCACGTAAAAAACAACGGTCAAGCAAACCTAAAATCATCGCCGAATGTCTCGTGTCCCGCCAGCGTCCCGACCAGTTCCAGGCGGTTCGAGAAATGGCGCTGGCATGGGGATGTGACAGGTTCCTGTTCAAGACCTATAAAGTTGCCAACACTGACGAGCCGGACGACGCTGTCAGACTTCTTCCCGACGACCCGGAACTCTGGCGCTACAAACGTGTGAATGGCTTTCTCGAGATGAAACGCACACGCGACAATTGCCGCCGCCTGGCATATTCGGCTGTTATAGGCTGGAACGGTGAAGTCCTGCCCTGCTGTTTCAGCACTAATGATCTCCACTCGTTCGGCAACGCCTTCCAGCAGCCGTTCAGGGAAATCTGGCGTGGGAAAACTATCAGGGAATTCCAGCACGTCGTCAATAACGGCAGCCGCGATAAAATCCCAATGTGCCGCAACTGTACTGAAGGACTGAAACGTTTATATCTTCCTCAGAAACTCGTCTGCAGATGAACAAGATTATATTTTTCTGGATCAAGGTCGCCATAGCGATCGTCCTGCTCGGATTGATGTTTTACATCGTCAAACCCGGCGCCATCTGGGATGCCCTCAGGACTGCACGTTACGAAATGGTCGCGTTTGGTCTGGCGCTGATGCCGCTCAATATCTGGCTCCAGGAGGTCAAGTGGCGCTACCTGGTCAGGCTGGTTTATCCTCAAGCCGGTTTCAACGACACATTGGGATCGCTCCTCGGCGGCATGGCTTTCGGTATTGTAACCCCCGGTCGAATTGGTGAATACGGGCGCGGACTATTCATTAAGCACGGCAAACCACTCAACCTGCTTGGTCTGATCGTGGTCGATAAGTTTTACAACCTCGGCTGCACCATCGCCTTCGGTCTGCCGGCGTTGATGACTCTGCCCTGGGCGACCGACCTGATCAGCGGACGTCTCTTGATATCCATGGTTCTGCTGCTTTTGTCGATAAATCTGGTTCTACTCTACCTCGCGCTTGACCCCAAACCGGTTCGCAGTTTGATCTATGCGCTGCAGATCATGTTCCCGCAGGGCAATAAAATCGCTCAACTGGCGCACGGACTCGACCGCTTTGGAACGCCGCAAGCCAGAACGGTTCTGATATTTACTCTGGCGCACTACATTGTTTTCCTCGTGCAGTATTTCGCTCTGATTTGCAGTTTTTTCGGTCTCGATTTCATAACCAGCTTGCGAGGCGCGGCAGCTATCCTGCTTGTAAAATCAGCACTGCCGATTGCGATTGCCGATCTCGGCATCGACCAACTGGTATCAGTGCAGTTCTTCGGGCAGTTTGGCGCTCCTGCCGAAGCGTCTTTCAATGCGTCAATACTGCTATTCGCCATGAATGTCCTCGTGCCCGCTTTGGCGGGGCTGTTCTTTATCGGACGACTGCGTATCGGGAAAAGTAAGGAGGAGGTCAGCGATTGAACCTGATCTTCAACATGATATTGACCGCCACAGGCTTGAGCTACCTGTTTCTGCTCGGGATGATCATCATTGGATTGCACAAGCTTCGGAAGACCAAGCCTGTTGATAACAATTACCAGCCATCTGTTACTATCGTTATAGCTGCACGCGATGAAGAGGAAAACCTGCCTGCCACCCTTCAAAGCCTGACCTGGCAGAACTATCCGGATGAGCTTCTCGAAATAATCGTCGTCGATGACCGTTCCAGTGACCGAACGGCTGAAACAGTCAAGGAATTCAACGCCCGTTATTCGTTTGTCAAGCTTATCAGGCAGACTGAGACAATCCCCGGCGCAAGTCCTAAGAAACAGGCTCTTGAGAAGGGCATCAAAGCTGCCCGCGGTGAAATAATCATGACCACCGACGCCGATTGCACACATGACCGGAACTGGGTGCAGATTATGGTAGATGGCTTTACCCCGGAAGTGGGCATGGTCATCGGTCAGGCGCGGTTTGCCCCCCCCTTTATTCCCCCCCCGGTTACCGGGGGGGGAGTAAGGGGGGGGGTTCTCTGGCAGCGGCTTCAGGCGCTGGACTTCCAGGCGCTGGGCTACGCATCCGCCGGATTGATTGCCGCAGGGATGCCGTTCCATTGCAGCGGCGCCAGCCTCGCCTTCCGCAAACAGCTATTCGACGATATCCAAGGCTGGAAAGGTTACGACAAGCTGATATCAGGCGATGATGAGCTGCTGATGGCAAAAGCCGTGAAAAGCCGCTGGAAAATCGTCGCTGCTACATCACCGGCGTCGATTGTTAAGGCACGACCAGTCTCAACCTTGAAGGAATTATGGCATCAGCGTATCAGGTGGGGCTCCAAGGGATTGTACTACCGCTTTTCACGCAAGTTCGTCCTTTCGGGCGTCTTCCTGTTTCTTCTGACATTGCTTATCGGACCCTTTATCGTAATCACAACAGGCAGTTGGATATACTGGATTGAATGGATCCTTTTCAGATTTCTACTCGATTGGACCGCCGTCAAGGACGGCAGTCAGGTCTTCGGTGAGAAACTACCTTTCGCCGAATTCCTGCTAACCGAGATCATCTACCCACCAGCAATAGTTGTTTTCACGGTTGCCGGTCACTTCACCAGTTTCCGATGGAAGGATCAGCGTTTCCGCAGCCGGGGTAAAGCCCGATGATCAGCGACATCTTCCCGATGGTGGCATCGCGTTTGTCCTCCTGTGTCATCAGCAGAGGTGAGCCGCCCGGCGTCTACCTGACCTTCGATGACGGTCCACACCCGCAGCATACGCCGAAGTTTCTCGATATACTAACTAAGTACGACTGTAAGGCAACCTTCTTCGTGACCGGTCGGCTGGCGGAGAAGCACCCGGAGATCGTCCGCATGACCGCCGAAGCTGGACACACCATCGGCAGCCACGGCTATAACCACTCAATTATGATCCTGAAGAAAGAGCGCGTCATTCGCGATAATCTCAAGCGTTCGTTGGACACTATTGCAGACATCACCGGCAGCAGCCCGCGTCTCTTCCGCCCGCCGCATGGCTGGTTTGGACGGTATTTGACGTCGGTGTCAAGTAAACTTGGTCTGAAGCTCGTGCTCTGGTCGCTTTCACCGGCTGACTACGTTGCCAACCCACCCACAGTTCTCGAACGGCGCATAGTTCGCAGGATCAGACCCGGAGATATTGTTCTGCTTCATGATGGCGCTAAATATGCCGACAACATGCTGTTGGCACTGCCACGGGTGTTGGAGTTCATATCAACAACAGGGCTGAACGCCGTGGCGCTGAAGGATGAATAGACGTGAATAAACCGATTCCTGCGAAATCTACTACCACCAAGACACCAAGACACAAAGAAGTAAAAAATTCTCTTTCCTCGTGTCTTTGTGACTTTGTGGTTTATAACTGAACTAATCTCAAGCTTCAATAATACATGGATACAAGCTTAACTGACCTCATCCCTCTGATAGGACTTTACGCCGAAACCCACTACCGGTTTGGCTTCTTTCCATTCAGCCGGTACTACCGCCGCGAACCGGAAGTCATCTTCGACACGCCCCACCGCCTCGAACCCGATCTCCCGCTGCCGGTTACACTGATTGTCAAAGATGCAAGCCGCTTCCCTGTAACCATTAAATCAGCGTCACTTAAAGTATATTGTAAAGATGATAGCGTAACTCTTGATATACCACTGAATACTCATATTGATACACCTTTCTGGCATAAGATCTTCTATGTCAACGTTTCCGAATTGCCACCGGGACGGATGATCGTCGAAGCATCCGCTGTAATCTATGACGGCAGACGTACGCTAACCATACACCACGACAATTACGCCGGTCTATCCCATGCGCCGCTCCACGTTCATAAAGCCGCCGATCCGCTGCCAAGGCTGTCCGGCTGGATACCAGGCGAACTCCATACCCATACCGAGTACGGCGCTGACCAAGTCGAATTCGGCGCACCATTGGAAGCCATACGCAGCACAGCAGATGCCCTCGGTCTGGGCTGGGCAGCGCTGACCGATCACTCGTATAATCTCGACGACTACGAGGACGATTACCTGCGCGATGACCCCGAACTGACCAAATGGAAGAAATTTCGACAACACGCTGAGAGTTTGAATCGCGAAGGAAACAATGTTGTTCTTATCCCTGGTGAAGAACTGACCTGCAGATCGGCGAGCGGTCGGAACGTTCACATGCTTCTGCTCGGCGAAGACAGTTTCCTGCCCGGCTCCGGTGACGGCGCCCAGAAATGGTTTCGTACCCGAAGCGAGCTCTCGGTCAAAGAGGCTCTAAACAGCGCATCCGAGGATGCCTTCTGCGCTGCCGCACATCCATTTGCACCTGTGAACTTACTCGAAAGAATGCTGGTGAAGCGCGGCGCCTGGAAGCATACCGACCTATGTCATCCACGTTTGGACGGCTGGCAGATACTGAACGGCGGAAAGGATGATAATTTCAGCAGAAGCCTCAAAGATTGGACTGCGGCACTACTCGAAGGTGAGAGGAAATACATATACGCCGGAAACGACTCCCACGGTAATTTCAACCGCTTCCGTCAGGTCAGGCTGCCGATGATCGCCCTCCACGAAAAACATGCTCACCTGTTCGGGAGATATACGACACATGTGAGAATCAACGGTGAACCTGACGCAGGCTCGATTATCGTTGCCTTGAAAGGCGGTCGGGCGGTTATAAGCAGCGGACCTGCCCTGGAATTGACTATCCTGAAGAACGGTAGGGAGTTTCACAGCGGTGATGAATTGTCAACAACCAGCTCAGAAAAAATCCGGTGTAGATATAAAACCACAACCGAGTTCGGTGAAGTCATGGAACTTAATATACTTACCGCGGGAACCAATTGTGAAAAGTATATCCATAAATACAATGAAATGACCAAGCGAAGAATTAATAACTCTCTAAATGGCGAATTCGCACTTCCTTTTGAAGGCTCGAAGTACATAAGGGCGGAAGCTCGTACACGAACCGCTGGCGGTGAGACACATTTCGCCTATTCCAATCCTATCTGGATTAAATGATGACTCGCTTCGGGAGACCCTTCACTAAGTTCAGGGTGACTATCCCGAAAATCATTCTGACAATCCCGGAGGTCATTCTGAGCGAAGTGAAGAATCTCATCCCCCTTCAGAACCATGTTTCTTAAGCCTCATGCAAAACAAACAATTAGGTTTAGCTATTATTAAACAAGCATATAACAAATTCATCTGTCTATCTCTTGTTTATTACACACTTTCTTTAATTTAGATTAATAACATTTATATTTATTAAAACTATCTTTATTGCTTGACTCCGCACTAAGTGCTCTCTATATTGCTTCACCTCCACCAAGAGAATTCATAACAACCTACTTATCAAGGTATTACATAATATGATTGACCCGGCTCCCCAATTCCGTGAAGATCACCGGACAATCTGGCGGCTAATTACCGATAAACTGCAGGAAGAGCTCCCACGACAGAGCTTTCTTACCTGGTTCAAACCGATCGAACCGTTGTCCTTCACTGACCGGGTGCTTCTACTTAAAATTCCGAGCAGGTTTTACTATGACTGGATAGAAAGCCACTACAGCGACCACCTTAGACGAGCAGTTCTGTCAACATTCGGCGAAGAGATCGAAGTTGCCTATGACATCGATCAAAATCGATCAGCTCAGAACCGTAATCTTGTAAGTGGCTCCCCAAGGACCTTTGAGAATCAATCCCTTAAGAATCTTTCGGAAAAATCCCGCTTGAATCCCCGCTACAGATTGGAAAACTTTATCGAGGGGGATTGTAACCGCTTTGCGCGTGCGGCTGCGATGTCCCTGGCGGAAGCACCAGGACGTACGCCGTTCAACCCACTTTTGATCTATGGTGGTTCCGGTCTGGGGAAAACCCACCTGATGCAGGCAATTGGCAATCACATCCTCGAAAAAGGTATAACCAGTAAAATTCTATATGTCACCAGCGAGCAGTTTACAACCGAATTCATAAAGAGTATTCAGTCAAGCAGAACAGAATCGTTCAGTCGCATTTACAGAAAAGTAGATGTGCTTCTTCTTGATGATGTGCAGTTCTTCATGGCAAAGAACAAGACGCAGGAGGAGTTCTTCCATACGTTCAATTCACTGCATCAATCCGGCAAGCAGCTTGTGTTCTCGTCAGACCGTTCACCCTGCGATCTTGAGGGTTTTGATGAGAGACTTGTCAGCCGTCTGCAATGGGGTCTTGTTGCGGAGCTTCGCCTTCCCGAATACGAAACTCGTCTGGCAATACTTAAAAGCTTCGCAATCTCAGAAAATATAGAACTACAGGACGACATTGCCCACTTCCTCGCTATTCACGTTACCGATAACATTCGTTCACTGCAAAGCGTACTTATACACATGCTGGCACAATCCTCGCTGGTTGGAAGATTTATTACAATGGACCTGGCTCGCGATGCTATTAGGAGCCTTGGCAAGCACAACGTTAAGGAGGTAACCGTTGAACACATTCTGGACGTCGTTGCTCGGGAGCTAAATGTTCCCAATGATCTTCTGCGGTCAAAGACGCGCAAGCAGGAAGTATCAATAGCAAGACAGATATCAATGTTCCTCGCAACTGAATTCACACGCCTTACCCTTAAAGCCATAGGTCTTCATTTCGGTGGACGTGATCACGCCACAGTCATTCATGCACGCGAAAACATCAAAAGGCTAATCGCTGATGATCCCAGCAAAGCAGAACTTATAAGTAACCTCCGCCGAAAACTTGAATTAGCCTCTTTATAAAACTAATTACTTCATTACATTTATAACCGTTACCAACATACGCACCTTAACGCTGTTAAATAATGTTCATTGAGTGTTAATTACCTACCGGATCCGCATGATTCATGCGAAAAATCAACGTTTATAAATATTCACTCTCACAATTTAACTTCGATGCTAATACCAGCACAAGCTATATATCCAAGCACACATTAAGAATAAACAATGTCTTAATATTTATTATATATAACTTTTTAACATATTCACACTACTTATTATTACTACTTTAATTTTAATTAATCTATTTTTTATAAAAGAATCTAATGGAATTTAATTTTTCAAAATATCCTCGTGTCTTGAAGTAAATAATTAATTATACTTTATTGAATACAGTGTACTTTCTAGTAAATAAGTCCTTACAATCTAAGGAGAAAATTACAATCAGAGGTTATTCCAAATGAAGTTTACCTTTACACAAGCATCAATGATGTCTGGTTTACAGCGCGTTATGGGCGCAGTGCCTGTAAGGATGCCAATGCCATCATTGGGAAATCTTTTTTTCAAGCTTTCAGAGGGCAAGCTTGAGGTTACAGCAACAGACCTTGAGATCACAGTAATGGCAAAAGTTGAGCTCATAGAATCGGATGGCGAAGGAAGCGTGCTCATTCAGGCAAAACGTTTTCAGGAACTCATCAGGGAATTGCCTGATGTTCCGCTTGAGATAGATGTTCAGGAATCGATGAAGGTTATACTAAGAGGTGAAGGAGTTGGGGTTTATACACTTCCAG
The DNA here is from genome assembly GCA_964471745.1 of uncultured bacterium. Classification (GTDB taxonomy): domain Bacteria; phylum Electryoneota; class AABM5-125-24; order Hatepunaeales; family Hatepunaeaceae; genus CAYYHI01. The sequence goes on from CAYYHI010000002.1 coordinate 37,116, forward strand.
GTGGAGACCCCATGGATTTCCCTGAGCTTCCGCCTATTGATACCAAGCTGTCGTTTAGTATGGATGGTGAGAGCGTTAACAGAATGATATTGAAGACAATGTTTTCTGTGTCGCACGACGAGATGAGACCGATACTTACCGGTGTTTTAATGCAGATAAGACCAAACGAATTAAGGATGGTAGCTACTGACGGTCACAGGTTGTCAAGGATAATAAGAACAGGAATAGAATACTCCGGAGAGCCACGTGATGTAGTTATACCCATGAAGGCGTTTAGCCTGTTGACACGAAGCCTGGACGAAACAGAAGCCCCAGTCATAGGAATCGCCGAGACCAGAGCCTCCTTCACAACCGATAACCAGCGACTGACAACCAGGCTTATCGAGGGTCACTACCCGAAGTACGAGAGCGTCATCCCCGAAGACAACCCTCATAAGTTAACAGCAAATACGGACGAGCTGACATCAGTGTTGAAGCGTGTATCTATATTTGCGAATCAGATTTCACGCCAGGTCAAGTTAACAATTGATTCCAAGCAGGTTATAATGGAAACTGAAGACCCTGAGCTTGGAGGTCGAGGCGAGGAGAAGCTCGCAGTTAATTATGAGGGTACACCACTCGAGATTGCTTACAATGCAAATTACTTCATGGACATGTTGAGACAGATCGATACAGATGAAGTTGTCTTTGCATTAAATACATCCAACGATGCAGCGACTATCAGACCAACCACTCAGAAGGAGGACGAAGATTTCCTTATGTTGCTTATGCCAATAAGGCTTAGGTAAAGCACACATTTTGAACGCTTCGGTTAGAATTTAGCACAAATTTATCCTTTCAGCTTTGGCGGACCGAAGGTCCGCCTTGCCGGTTTTGAGGATACTCGGTACCGTCCGCTCGAATCTCTAAAAATGTCCAAAGTAACATCACGAAAGAAGAAAAAACCGCGCCTTTACGGCTACCTGAAATGGGAGAAAGAAGCGCAACGCTGCTTGACAAGCATGTCGATAGGCAATGCTATCGGGGAGCTTGTGAGCATCTTGGGTTATAAGGAAAGGCTCGCTGAACAGGGAGCGATTACGAACTGGGAAAGGGCAGTTGGTGAAAGAATAGCTGAGCAAGCTGTGCCGCGTTCCATAAAGAATGGTATACTGAAAGTAAAAGTAAAGAGCCCCGCCTGGCGGCAGGAACTTATGTTTATCAAAGAGGAAATCCGAAGCAAATTGAATAATGAATTGGGCGAATCTGTTGTTTCTGAAATTAAATTTTCTTAAATTATAGGGTTAAAGTAAAAAGAAAGTGTTAACAAAATACTGACATCCACTACGTTGTCATTCTGAACGAAGTGAAGAATCTCCAACAGCGGGGGAATGAAAACGAGATTCTTCACTGCGTTCAGAATGATAATAAAAACATTATCATTTTGATTAATAAAGACATCAGTTAAGGATTTTTCATTGATAGATAGAACGGTGAACAGCACAAGAGCAACAGAAAAGGATAACGGCTATACCGCAGAGGACATCAAGGTTCTGAAGGGATTGGAGGCTGTCCGCAAACGTCCTGCGATGTATATCGGCGATGTCTCTCAGCGTGGTTTACATCACCTGGTTTTCGAGGTGGTGGACAACTCAATCGATGAAGCGATGGCTGGTTACTGCAACAAGATCGAGGTTTATGTCAATCCTGACAATTCGATTACTGTGCGGGATTTCGGACGAGGTATCCCGGTCGACATTCATCCTGAAGAAGGTGTATCGGCTCTGGAAGTCGTGATGACCATGCTGCACGCCGGCGGGAAGTTCGACCGTCACACATACAAGGTTTCCGGAGGTCTGCACGGCGTCGGCGTATCGGTGGTGAATGCGCTGTCCGAATGGTGTTTGGTTAAGGTTGGTCAGTCGGGGGTGATGTATATGCAAAAATATGCCCGCGGTAAAGCTCAGGGAGAGATTGAAAAGGTCGGCAAGACCAGGTACCAGGGTACTGAAACCACCTTCATGCCCGACCCGCAGATTTTCGAGGAGATCGAGTGGAAATTCACCATAATTACCCAGCGTCTGCGCGAGATGGCATATTTGAACAGCGGTCTTGAGATAATTGCTGAGGACAAGCGACCGGAGAAAGAGCGCAGGGAGGTATTCAAGTTCAAAGGAGGTCTGTGCCAGTTTGTGGAATACCTGGACGAGAACCGGCAGGCGGTTATTCCCAAACCGATCAGTATTAGCGGCGAGCGGGACGGCGTCCCGGTTGAGATTGCGATGCAGTGGAACGATTCGTATCGGGACAATATCTACAGCTATGTTAATAACATTAACACGATTGAGGGCGGCACACATCTGGCGGGTTTCAAAGCCGCATTGACCAGGACTCTTAACAATTATGCCGTCAAGAACAACATCTTCAAGAACGATAAGTTCACGCTGTCAGGCGATGACTGTCGTGAAGGATTGACAGCGGTGATCTCGGTGATGGTTGCCGAGCCGCAGTTCGAAGGACAGACCAAGACCAAGCTTGGCAACAGCGAGGTCAAAGGGATAGTTGAGACGGTACTGGGTGAGGCGCTGTCGATGCACTTCGAGGAAAATCCATCCACTATCCGCAAGATTCTTGACAAAGCCATCCAGGCGGCTCGAGCTCGTGAAGCTGCTCGCAAGGCACGTGACCTGACCCGCCGCAAGGGCGCGCTCGAATCGGGTGATCTGCCCGGGAAACTGGCTGATTGTTCCATCAAGGATCCGGAGCTGTGCGAGTTGTACCTTGTCGAGGGTGATTCGGCGGGTGGTTCGGCAAAGCAGGGCAGGGACAGGCGTTTTCAGGCGATACTGCCGCTAAGGGGCAAGATATTGAACGTGGAGAAGGCGCGTTTGGACAAGATTCTGGGCAACGAAGAGATCAAGACGATGATTTCTGCGATCGGCGTCGGTTTCATGTCGGACGATGGCGACGATAACGGCGGGCTCGACCTAAGCAAGTTGCGGTACTACAAGATCATAATCATGACTGATGCCGACGTGGACGGCGCTCACATCCGAACGCTTCTGCTGACCTTCTTCTATCGTTACATGCCCGACCTGGTGAGGCAGGGGCATATTTACATCGCCCAGCCACCGCTTTACCGGATTTCAAAGGGCAAGCAGGAGTTTTACGCTTACGATGATGATGGTCGCGAGCGTTACCTGGAGCGTATTGGTTCCAAGGGTGCGAAGCTCCAGCGTTACAAAGGCTTGGGCGAGATGAATCCCGACCAGCTCTGGACAACTACGATGGATCCTGAGCGTCGCACGGTACTCAAGGTTACCATTGAAGACGCCAAGGAAGCCGACAGGTTGTTCAGCGTCCTGATGGGCGACAAGGTTGAGCCGCGGCGGGAGTTCATCGAGAAAAACGCCCGGTATGTGAGGAATTTGGATGTGTGATGCAGGTTCCACGTAAAATAGACTTTGATGAGTTTATTTGCACCTGTACACCATTGTTGCGCATTCCTGAACTTGAGGTGGAAATGCGTCAACGTGTGCAGCGTTTGGTTGATGGTTTACTGGATTTTGAACCAAGTGGAAACAGGACAGACGACTTGGTTGAGTTCCTGCGACGCGATAAGGACTTTTTAGGTGTTCTGCTCGCCTTAACAAACTTGTCTCAAGAGAAGCTGTTACGAGTTATTACTGCAAAACGTTTCGCTGATAAAGATTTTAAACCTGAGTGGGGCATAAAACGCGTTTATCGTAAGATATGTAAAGAGAAAGAGTTTGCAGTAGAGATTGCAAAAATGTTTCTTGAAGGGCGTCAGAACCCAATATTGGCTGAACAAGTCGCAGATTTCTACTTAGATCAATTGAGATTGCCAGAAAGTTGGTTTGACATTATCCGGGACGATAAACTCATAGGAAATGTCATCCGCAAGAAACTAACAGGGGAATACAGCGACCAGAAAGGCAAGCATATAGAAAGAATGATTTGCGCACGTTTGGATAGCATGGGATTCTCTTATCGCAAAGGTCAGGTTCCATTACTTGGCAAAGAAGTCGACATCGCTATTCTGTCACTTGAAGACCCTTATGTGTTGATTATGGTGAGCTATATGGAAACTACATCCAGCGGTCAAACTACTCGCGCCAACGAGCAAAACAAGATTTTTCAAGATGTTATTGCACGTAACGTTCGCCATAATGAAAACCGTGCTCTGGTCAACATTGTAGACGGTGCGGGCTGGCTTGCCAGACGGTCTGATTTACGCAAGTTGCATAACGGTTGCCATTATTGCCTGAATTTTAAGAATCTTTATTTACTGGAAGGGATCATTCGCTATCACGTACCGTACGGAATAAAATAATGAAAGTTGATTTGGTCAACAAAATAGTCCAAGGCGACTGCCTGAAAATCCTCGCCCAATTGGATGACAACAGCGTAGATTTATGTTTTGCTGACCCTCCGTTCAATCTGGAGAAGAAATACAATTCATATAAGGACCATAAATCAAATAGAGAATATAAGCGTTGGTGTGAGAAATGGCTGGTTGAACTTGTTCGCGTGACCAAGCCGACAGGCTCTATATTTGTCCACAACATACCTAAATGGTTGACCTATTTTGCCGCAATTCTCAACGACATCGCCCATTTCAGACACTGGATATCTTGGGATGCAATGAGCAGTCCCATCGGTAAAACCCTGCTTCCGGCACATTACGGTATCTTATTCTATACCAAGGTTTCGAAAGGATTTAAGTTTTACGAAATTCGCGCGCCGCATAAACGTTGTCGAGTGTGCAAGTCTTACGTCAAGGATTATGGTGGTAAGAGCGATCAGCGTCATCCGTTTGGTTCCTTGGTTAGTGATGTTTGGACCGACTTGCATCGTATTCGTCACAACACTCGTCGCGATCCACACCCTTGCCAACTTCCTCTGCCTCTTTTAGAGCGTATTATCCTGATGAGCAGTGATGCAGGGGATATTGTATTGGATCCTTTCGTTGGCACCGGAACAACAGCAATCGCTGCCAGGGCGCTGGGTCGCCGCTATATTGGTATTGATATCGACCCGCATTATGTGGACATTACGATCCAGAAGTTGTCCGCTGTGCAGCCATCTATGTTTGAAGGTGTATATGTGTCAATGTATTTAGGGCAGATCGTAACCATCCGCGACGTGGACGCGAAGGTGTTATTTCCACCACAATTAACTTCCATTGAAAAACGCCGTCGTAAGTATGTTATAACAAGGGATGCAATTCAGCTTAATGTTGATGTAACAAGAACAGAGCAGAAGGATTGAATTCACCATTACTCTATTACCCTGCAACCGCCACTCATAAATGACGGGAAATCAAAGGATAAAGGAGCAAATAATGTCTCTGATGCTCGCAGACAGCCGTGACCATGCGCTGACAGCACTGGTCATCAAAGAAGCGCATCAAGCATCAGCTCAAGGTGGGGGATTCGTTGGCAGGACTGCCGTCCAGAAGATAATGTACTTCCTCAAGGCTCTCGGTGTGCCGATGAATTACAAGTTCCGCTTGCATCACTATGGACCGTATTCTGATGATTTGCGGGACGATGTGGATTGTCTCCTGGCAGACGATGCTATAGAAGATACTTCCACAGATCAAGAGAGATATTCAAATTTTCAACCTTCAACAGAGTGTGAGAGTCTGCTTGACAGTTACCAGTCAAAGTTTGCTGAACACAAAGATGTGATAGCAAGTATTTCCCATTATCTTGCACAATTTCAACCGGATGAGTTGGAGCTCATAATGACTTTGGACTATCTCTACCGTGTTGAGAGGGCTAAGCAACCTAAGGGAGACATTAAAGAAACCGTCTTGGATCGATTTATGGATCTCAAGGGTAATAAACCTAGGAAGACCGTAACCTTGGATAAGGAGACGGTAAGTGATTGGTACGATAGGTACGACAAAATGGTCGAACTGGGACTATTTGAGTAGTACTACGAGTGACTAAAACTTCATACAAACCTTGAATGAATTATCCTTGAATCCGCTATGAGATTAATGATTAGATATTCTACACCGTTTATCTATGATAATTAACTTTCTTATCCTGTGAAGCCACAACTATCGTCCGAACAGTCATCTCATATCAAGAGCCTCGTCTCCTCCCAATCCCTCCCTGACGGCGTCTTGGAAGCGCTGGCGTTGGTGGTGCGTATCATGGCACACCTGCGTGCGCCGGGTGGTTGCCCGTGGGATGCGGCTCAGACGCGGGAGTCGCTCTTGAAGAACCTCCTCGAAGAGACTTACGAGGTCATCAATGCGGTGGAGAGCGGGGACATTGAAGGTATGAAGGAGGAGTTGGGCGATCTCCTGCTGCAGGTCGTTTTTCACGCCCTTATCGCTTCCGAGAGGGACGAATTCGATCTTGGCGATGTGGCTCGAACCTTGTCGGATAAGCTGATCCGCCGACATCCACACGTTTTCGGTGAAGTGAAGGCTAACAACGAAGAGGAAGCGCTTGCATCCTGGAACGCTGCCAAGAGCGCTGAGGGGGATCATACGACGAGCCTGGCTGCAGTACCGGTAACCCTTCCAGCACTTCTGAGGGCACGTAAGGTTGTAGACAAGGCGGGTAGTGTCGGTTTCGAGTGGTCAAATATCAGCGACGCGCTGGACAAGCTCGACGAGGAGGTCGGCGAGTTGCGTCGGGCGGTGAACGAGGGGGACGATAAGCAGATCAGGGACGAGCTTGGCGATGTATTATTCATGACGGCGTGTGTTGCCAGGTATATCCATGAATGCCCGGAACTCGCGCTGCAGTCGACGATCGAGAAGTTCCTGAAACGCTTCAAGTACATCGAGAAAAGGCTCGCCGAAAAGGGCTCGTCCCCCGAACAGTCAACCCTCGAAGAGATGGATAGTTATTGGGATGAGGCGAAGGGGAAGGAGAAATAGAAAAAGTTTTGTAAATAGTAAATATCTTTATTTAAAGCTTGACAAAGATACTGCACATTTGTATACTTATAGAAAGATATGGTTCTATGATGTATTTTTACATTGAGTAAACGTAATGAAAAAGCTTTATCACGAAATACGCGACCCGATCCATATGTTTGTCAGGCTGAAGGATGATGAGAGGAAAGTTTTAGACTCCGAACCTATTCAGCGCTTACGTTATATCCATCAGCTTGGATTGACTTACTTACTATATCCCGGTGCAACACATAAACGATTTGAACATTCATTGGGTGTAATGGAACTCGCAAGTAGAGTATTTGATGTGGTTACTAACCCAGTAGAGAAAACGGATGAAATTAAAGATGTTTTACCAGAGGTTACAGATCGGGTTGCTTTAAGTTATTGGAGACAAGTAGTTCGAATGGCGGCTCTTTGTCATGATATTGGTCATTTGCCGTTTTCACATTCTGCTGAAGAACAGCTTTTACCAGAAGGATGGGATCATGAGAGAATAACCTTCGATGTGATAAGTAAAGAGTTAGGATCAATCTGGGGGAAATTTATTCCACCTCTAAAACCTGAATTGGTTGCGAAGATAGCAGTAGGGCCCAAGAAGGCTAAACACTTGGAATTTACGCTCTGGGAAACGATTCTATCGGAAATCATTACAGGTGATGCTTTTGGTGTTGACAGAATAGACTACCTGCTTCGCGATTCTCTCCATGTCGGTGTTGCGTATGGTAAATTTGACCATTATAGGCTTATTGACACGCTTAAGATTCTTATCTCACGCAGCGATAATGAACCTACTATAGGTATAGAAAGTGGTGGATTACATGGAGCGGAAGCGTTACTATTGGCAAGATACTTCATGTTTATGCAGGTGTATTATCATCGTATTCGTTGCATTTATGACAAGCACTTGGAAGATTTCCTTAAGGCATGGTTACCAAAAGGCAAATTCCCAACAGGTTTTAAGAAGTTAAAGAAATATACCGATAACTTCATCCTCAACGCTTTAACGGATCATAAGTATTCGAAAGAACCGATTCTTAACGAATTAGCAGACCGTATTGTTAATAGACGTCATTTTAAAATGGTTTATGAACTTAATCCGGTGGATTTTGAGAAGAATAATTACGCCAGTCAACTTATTAACAAAGCTTTATGTTCAGAATTTGATAAAGGGATGGTTAGATACGTCAGAATACCAGGTAAAGGGGGAGATGTATCATTTCCTGTTGAGGAGAGTGATGGTCAAGTAGTTACATCCTTGAAAAAATCTCAAGTCTTAGGTAAATTACCCGTTACAAAAGTTGAATTCGTCTATGTTCATCCTGATATTGAGGACAAGGCGAAGAGTTGGCTGAGTGTCAACCGTGAAGATATTCTGAAAGCCTGAAAGGAGGAGGACAGTGGAGCGTAATCAAAGGTATGCTCTAATCTTAACACAGGCAAGAGAGATGCTTAATAAAGGTAGCTGGTGTGGGGAAACACATCTGCAAAAGGCGGTTTACTTCCTAAAAGAAGTATTTCGTGCGCCAATAGATTTTGAGTATATACTTTATAAATACGGTCCTTTTTCTTTTGAACTGAGGGATGAACTTACAGAGATGAGAGCCTGCAGTTTATTTGACCTGATGGTTAAGGAAGCAGGTTATGGTCCAAGTTATGTCCCAACACCAAAGGGAGGAGAGTTCCTTGAAAAGCATCAAGGAACGATCAGCGATAACCTTCAAAGTATCGATGAGATTAGTGAAATACTTAGTGATAAGGGAGTGAAGGAGCTCGAAGGAATGGCAACAGCATTATGGATTATTAGAAATGAAAAAGCTGTTGGTCAGGATCTGGATGCAATAACCAAGAAAGTAACAAAATACAAACCTCAAATCAATGCTGATGATGCAAGGAAATCCGCAGAATTAACCTTGCAGATAATATCGGACGCGAATAAGTCTATGTAAGGAAAAAGATTAAGTAGCATATTTTACTATTGTCCCTATAAACCTATAAGCTATTCGCGGATCCGCGTTTAAATCGATCTTTTTCTTCAATTAGCCGACTCTTGCCCTTCTCCAACTACCACACACACTGCAATTTCTGTGACGGGCGCGGCACGCCGCGGCAGATCGTCGAACGGGCGGTCGCGCTGGGGATGAAATCAATCGGCTTCTCCAGCCATGCTCCGTTGCCATTTCCTGCCAGTGGGACGTTAACCGTCGCCAACCTTCCTATATACTGCAAAGAAATTATCGAATTGAAGGAACAATACCGCGGCAGGATCGAGGTTTTCCTTGGTCTTGAAATAGACTACATCCCCGGCCGAACCGGACCGAATTATCCACATTTCAACGATATTGGGCTGGATTACCGGATCGGTTCGGTGCACTTCGTTGGGAGATTCGCCGATGGGAAGCACTGCGCGGTCGACAGCCGGAATTCCTTTCCAAGAGGGCTGTCGGAGATATATAATGGCGACATCCGCCGGTTGATCGAGGATTATTACGCATTAGTACGCCGGATGGTTCGCACCGACTGCCCGGATATCCTGGCTCACCTGGATGTCTTCAAGCTGAACAACGGCAACGGAGGTGAGTTCTCGGAAGATGAGCCCTGGTATCGGCAGGTTGTAGCACAGACACTCGATGTTGTTGCTGAGTCGGGCGTTATCCTCGAAGTCAATTTGGGTGGAATCAATAAGGGTTTGATTGATACAACCTACCCCAGCGACTGGATTATCGCGATGTGTTTCGAACGGGGAATTCCGGTGACGATAAGTTCGGATGCACACCAACCGGACCATCTGACTTCAGGTTTTAGCGAAGCAGCCAGGGCTCTGCTGGATATCGGCTACCGGGAGATCATGGTTCTGGACGAGAACGGCTGGCGACCGTGTTCTTTCACATCAGAAGGGCTCGACTGGTGACCACAGGCGAACCATCACACATCCAAGGCTCAGAACGGCATCGGATATTGTTCGCGACGCCGATGTTGGTGTTACTATGCGTAATCTGGGGGATGACCTTTCCTGCAACCAGGTCAGCGTTGGCGGTTACCGATCCGCTGCAGTTTCTGGCGCTTCGTTTCGGGCTGGCGATAATCCTGACGACACCGTTCATGGTGATCCGTTGGTTGCGGATTTCAAAGCATGAGGCTTCGTCTCGGGAAAGGATCATCCCGACGTTCAGACGCGGCGTATGGATCGGTATTTTCCTATTTCTTGGATTTGTGTTACAGACCGTCGGGATGCGTTATACCACCGCCTCTCGCGCAGGTTTTTTCACTGGGTTGTTGGTAGTTATGACGCCGCCGTTGGCGCTGCTGCTGCGCACGAGCCGCATGCCCGGCATTGCGTGGCTGGGGATACCGGTGGCGGTCGGCGGCGTGTACCTGATGACGGACCCGGGCGCTGGCGGATTGAACGTCGGCGACTGGTTGACCATAGCCTGTGCGCTGGTGTTTGCGTTGCAGATGATCGCGCTGGAGGTGGTTGCTCGTACAGGACGGGATACATGGACGCTGACGTATGCCCAGATGTTGACGGTCGGTATGGGTGCGCTGGTCTGGTGCCTGATCGAGGGAAACGGCTTCAGGATCACGACTACAGGCTGGCTGGCGGTTCTGTACACCGGCATATTCGGCGGCATAATCGCAACCTGGATGCAGACGCGCTTTCAGCCGATGGTACCTGCCGGGCACGCTGCGATTGTCTTCACCGCCGAACCGATATTCGCGGCGTTGTTTGCCTGGGTATTGCTAAATGAAAGCTGGTCGTTGCGGGGATTGATGGGAGCGGCTCTGATCCTGGCGGCGATGGTGATATCGAGTTTGAGTGCGGTTAGGAAGTGATTACGTAGCCCGGATCCCTTGCGGTGCGGGGATTTGTATCTTGCATGATGGCGCTTAAGTATGAAATTAGTTTAATATTGAACAGTTTAATATTACGGGACAGTAGTCGGAAGTTCGTAAGTCGGAAGTCAGGAGATGCAAGTCGAAAATTAGATCTGTTGTTCCATTTCGCGTATTGGAAGTTGTGGAGCGGGGACGCCCTCGTCCCCGCCTTTGATGACAGACTTTTC
>CAYYHI010000003.1:0-47518 GCA_964471745.1 uncultured bacterium
AGCGGGTTGGTGACGATTTCAATGAGTTTTTCAACAGGCATTAAATAATTAGGAGAACAGGACAATTGACAAAATCAAATAACGGACTATCAGATAGGAACCGGTCTCTCGAATTGGCGATGGCTGAGATCGAAAAACAGTACGGTCGCGGTTCGATCATGCGCTTGGGTGATGAGAGCATGCGCATCAAGGTCGATGTCATCCCAACCGGTTCGCTGGCGCTTGATTCAGCCTTGGGCGTGGGAGGAATGCCGCGCGGGCGAGTTTCGGAGATTTTCGGACCTGAAATGTCGGGGAAGACAACTTTGGCGCTTCATATAATAGCCAACGCGCAGCGTCAGGGGGGGATAGCTGCGTTCATCGATGCCGAACATGCGCTCGATCCCACTTATGCTGCAAACTTGGGCGTTGACACGAAAAACCTGCTGATATCGCAGCCTGACACCGGTGAGCAGGCGCTGGATATTGCGGAAACCCTTGTCCGTTCGGCTGTCGTGGATGTGATCGTAATAGATTCGGTAGCTGCCCTTGTTCCGAAAGTGGAGATCGAGGGTGACATGGGGGATCAGCAGGTCGGTCTGCAAGCCCGTCTAATGTCGCGCGCACTCCGTAAACTGACCGGAACGGTTTCCAAGTCCAATACCTGCTTTATATTCATCAACCAAATAAGGATGAAGATCGGCGTAACGTGGGGCAGTCCTGAGACCACTCCCGGCGGTATTGCGCTGAAGTTTCATTCGACCGTCAGGGTTGATATACGCCGCATCGGTTCGATAAAGGAAGGCACCAACATGGTTGGGAATCGTACGCGGGTCCGGGTGGTCAAGAACAAGGTAGCGCCTCCATTCAAGGATGTTGAGTTCGATATAATCTATGGCAAGGGTATTTCCAGCCTTGGTGAGATCGTGGATATGGGCACTGAGAACGGCATTCTGAAGCGCTCCGGCACGTGGTATTCCTACGGTGATGAACGTCTCGGTCAGGGGCGTGATCGGGTCATAAGATTCCTCGAAGAGAACCAGGATATCAAGGAGGAAATCGAAGCCAAGGTGCGTGAAACCTTGAATCTCCCGCCTATAGTTATATCCAAAGAAATCCAAAATAAGTAAAACGGGACGGTGACTGAAAGAAATCCAAATAAGGAACAGCTTCGTCAATCAGCGCTTAAGATGCTGACTCGACGTTCCTTGACTGTCAAAGAATTAACTGAAAGATTAAGGCGCAAAGGTGCTGGTAAGGCTGTGGCGGGAGAGATCGCCTTCGACTTTCTTAAATCGGGTTATATTGATGAGAAAGCCATTGTCGAAGATCATATCAAGAGAGGTCGCGAAGCCAAACTTGTTGGCAGGTTCCTGCTAAGCTACGAATTGAGGCAAAGGGGCATCAACGCTGAAATGGTGGATGAACTCCTGTCCAAGCTTTATCCTGAAAATGATGAGTTGGAGATTGCCAGGCAGTTCGCTGCCCGAAAGATGAGCGGCATGCAGGATCTGCCACCGGATAAGAGGGAAAGGCGCCTAGCTGGGTCTTTGCAACGCCGCGGCTTCCAGCAGGATACAATTGCGGCGATAATGAGGTATGAAAGTGTGAAAGTGTGAAAGTGAAAAAGTTAGGAGGTTCTTCGCTTATTAATAGGAGTACTTTCTATTGATATAATTGTAACATAAATAAACAACCCCCCTTTTATCCCCCTTCAATAGAAGGGGGGAAGCTGGTTGTTTGTATTGTCAGATATTTGTTATACTTATTATTACATTATTCTTCTTTCTCTGAAAGCGAAGTGTGACATGGCTGTTATAACCTACACATTTGAAATAATAATGAACTAAACCTTCACACTTTCAAACTTTTAAACTGATTTAGGATATTCATGCTGTTAAATCAACGTACGATAAAACGTTCCGGGAGTATTTCCGGTATCGGACTACACACCGGTGCTGAGTGTCGGATGACCTTCGTGCCCGCGCCAGCGGGTTATGGCTTCAGGTTCGTAAGGACTGACATCAAAGGAGCTCCGGAAATACCGGCACTCATCGGCAACGTCGTGGATATTGAACGCGGAACTACAATCGGGATGAACGATGTCAGGGTTCACACGGTTGAACATGTGCTATCTGCCCTGGCAGGGCTTCAACTTGACAACGTCCGCGTGGAACTGGACGCCGAAGAAGCGCCGGTACTTGACGGAAGCTCGATGCCGTTTGTCGACCTGCTTCAGGCGTTGAGCTTCGAGGAACAACCGGAACCGAAACGTTATCTGGAAATTGATCGTACAATTGTGTATCATGATGAGGTGAAAGGCGTTGACCTGGTAGTCGTGCCTTCCGACCGTTTTCGAGTGACCTACATGATTGATTACCAGCATCCGGCGCTGGGAACCCAGTACACTTCACTATACGATATTGAAGAGGAGTTTGCGCGCGACTTTGCCGCAGCGCGCACATTCTGTCTATTTTCAGAATTGCAATCACTTATTGATGCTGGTCTTATCAAGGGTGGTCGGATAGAAAATGCCCTTGTAATAATGGATAAACCGCTTGATCCAGTTGAAATAGAAGAACTTAAGAGAGCCTTCAAGATATCAGATGAGATTAAGTTTAGCCAGGATGGGATTTTGGGCGAGAAGCACGTTCGCTATCCGAATGAACCGGTACGTCACAAGGTGGTTGACCTGATCGGTGATCTGGCGTTGCTTGGTGTGCCGATTAAAGGACACGTACTCGCCGCCAGGGCTGGTCATGCCGCACATGTTGAACTGGTGAAGAAGCTTAATAAAGAAGTTCAGAAAAAGCAACTTCAGAAGAAGTATCAGTTTGGTAATACCGACAAGTACGTCTTCGATGTCGATGCAATTCAACGCATACTGCCTCATCGATATCCATTCTTATTGGTCGATCGGATCCTTGGACTTGTTCCGGGAGAATGGGTTACCGGTATCAAGAATGTCTCTATTAATGAACCGTTTTTCGAAGGGCATTTTCCGGATCATCCGATTATGCCGGGTGTACTGGTGGTGGAAGCTTTGGGTCAGGTTGGCGGCGTTCTGCTTCTCAATACGGAAGCCAAGCCCGGTGAAAAGTTGGTTTATTTCACCGGGTTGGATAAGGTCAAATTCCGCAAACCTGTCAGACCGGGCGACCAACTTTTCATTCGCGTGGAGATGTTGTTCTACAGGCGCGGGGTGTGCAAGATGAAGGGTCGTGCCTTTGTCGATGAACAATTGGTTGCTGAGGCTGAGATGCAGGCTGTGATTGTGGATAAATAATATAATACTAATAGATACAATATCTTAAAAGGGGTAAGAATGATTCAAGCTACTTATGCAGATCTGCTTCGTCCTTCAGCTAAGCGGTACGGGCATTTTGTGAATAAATATCGACTTGCTTATGATACTTCCCTGATTGTCGGCGGTTCGATAGTAATCGCACTTTGTGCTCAGGCTGTGATCCATCTGCCGTTCAGTCCGGTGCCGATTACATTGCAGACGTTAGGTGTCCTGCTGATCGGAGCGCTGCTCGGCAGTAAGAGAGGCGCTTTATGTATATTAGCATATTTAACCGAGGGTGTGACGGGATTACCCGTGTTTGCAGGCGGAAAGTTCGGCGTAGCGCATCTTCTTGGACCAACAGGTGGTTATCTGTTGGGTTTTGTCGTAGCTGCGTTCGTTGTCGGCTGGCTGACAGAAAGAGGATGGGACAGGCGTTACTGGACAACAGTTATCGCGATGATATCAGGAACAGTTCTGATCTATGTATTCGGTCTGGTATGGTTGGGGAACTTCGTCAGCAGCGAAATGTTATGGAAAGCGGGATTGTTACCTTTCATCCCGGGTGCAGTAATTAAGATCAGCTTAGCAGCAGTTCTGCTTCCAACTGGTTGGAAGATTATCAGAATTAGGAAAGCGGTCAGGAAACTGGATTAATTTAATACAATGATTCACCCGATCGGAGTGTCGTACCTACTGATGCCTGATTTCCGAGGCCGATGGTTCATCGTTTTCCCTCGGTTTCAGTTTTTCAAATATCTTGATTATGTTATTGCATCTTAGAAATTAATAGATTAAGGAAATATCCAAGTTGACCATAAAAGGTCCAGGATTACCTGTTTTTGATCTGATTGTGACTGTTTCCGACCTTGTAGATCTGGTCAGTCCGCTGATCGGGAACCATCATCAACAGACAGCCTATATCGCTTATACTGTCGGTCAAGAATTGGGTCTGCCCAAGGATGATCTGTTCCGATTGTATCTCGCCGGATCTCTGCACGATATTGGTGCATTTTCTCTTGAATCCAAGTTGCAAGTATTGGATTTTGAAATAGAAAATCCTCATCAACATGCCGAAGCAGGTTATCTGCTACTCAAAGATTTCGAACCTCTGCAGGATATCGCTGGAGTTATCAGGTATCATCATGTTCCCTGGAACAATGGCATTGGTAAGGAATGGAATGGTGAAGCTGTGTTAAAGCTCAGCCATATTATACATCTCGCAGACAGAATTGCAGTATCCATCAAGCGTGATGTTGAGATATTGGGGCAGGTGAAGGAGATAGTTTCGCGAATTACTGAGAAGAGTGGGGGATTGTTGATGCCTGAGGCTGTGGATGCCTTTCGCCAGATTGCTGAAAGGGAATCATTCTGGCTGGATGTCGTATCCCGCTCGTTGAAGTTGATTACCAGAAGACTTATCGAAGAGCCAATTAACAGGTTTGAGTGTGTCAGTGTCTATAGCATAGCCGAGTTGCTGCGTAGGATTATCGATTTCCGAAGCCGGTTCACAGCAGTGCATTCAAGCGGGGTTGCCGCAGTTGCCGGATTCCTGGCTTCGTTCTCTTTCCTCGACATGAATTCAATAAACATGATTAAGATCGCAGGACTGCTGCATGATATAGGAAAGCTGGCTGTTCCTTCTGATGTGCTGGAAAAACCCGGAGCATTGACGGCTGAGGATATCCTGGTATTGCGGAAACATACATATTTTTCATATCGAGCCCTGGAACACATCGAGAGTATGCGTGAGATCAACGGCTGGATTTCTTTTCACCATGAACGTCTTGACGGCAAGGGTTATCCATTTCACCTGAAGGCGGATCAGATACCATTAGGCGCGAGGATTATCGCTGTATCTGATTATTTTACCGCTATTACCGAGAACAGACCGTATCATAAAGGTGTATCATCGCGGGAAGCTTTGAAACTAATGGAGCATATGTCAAAAGAAGGAGCGTTCGACCCGGATATTGTGTCCCTGTTGATGGATAATATTGAAGATATTAACGCGCTGCGTTCCATCGCACAAGCTGGTTCGGCTGCCGAGTACAGAAAGTTTTCAGCCAGGTTGGGTGAAGAACAGGAATCGAATTAAAATTCTGGAGTTCAATATGTTAAATGGTATACATTTCCTTCTGACTTACACTTGTACAAACGAATGTGATCACTGTTTCCTTTATTGCAGCCCAAACGCAAGTGGGACTTTTACATTTGAACAGGTAAAGAATGTATTAAGTGAATGTAAGAAAATTGAAACCATAAATCGAATATTCTTTGAAGATGGTGAACCGTTTTTGTTTTATCCGTTGCTACTGAATAGCATCAAGGCTGCAAGGAAGTTTGGATTTGAAATCGGCATCGTGACCAACTGCTATTGGGCGACAAGTCCACAGGATGCGGAGATGTGGCTCAGTCCGCTTATTGACGCGGGTTTGAAGGATATAAGCCTCAGTGATGATGCATTTCACAGTGGCGATGATGAGGATGAGAAACCGAAGAACGCATCCAAAGCAGCGGAAAAACTTGGGCTGGATGCCGACATTATCTGCATCGACGCCCCGGAAATAAAAGAAGACAGTTCAAGGGAAAAGGGAGAACCGATCGTCGGCGGAAGTACATGTTTCAAGGGAAGAGCCGCAGACAAACTAACAACCGGGCTACCGACCAAACCATGGGAATCATTTACCACGTGCGACTATGAGGACTTTATATCACCGGGACGCGTTCATGTCGATGCTTTCGGTAACGTTCAGCTCTGCCAGGGAATAAGCCTGGGGAATATGTGGGAGACGCCTCTCACTGACCTGATTAATCGCTACAAACCACAAATCCACCCGATATGCAGCCACCTCGCTAATGGCGGACCGGCACAGTTGGCGAAAGCATATAAGGTTAAGCTCGACGGAAGTTTTGTCGATGAATGTCACTTCTGTTTCAACGTCCGGCGAGCTCTTATTGACAAATTCCCCCAATATCTCACTCCTCGTCAGGTTTATGGCAGGGAATGAAACTCATACCGCTTTTTATGGAGTCAGACAGGAGCACTCTGTCCGAGAAATGAGATTTTCACGGATTCTTCATCATTCCATCGGAAGATGGAATCCAGTAATTCTCGCAATATCAGCAAGTTCTCTGGATTCCAACTTTCGTTGGAATGATGATCCCGATACAATTCAGCATTTTCAGACAGACTGGGAACGTCTTACCTCCCGATGTAATTTATAAGTGTCAGACAGGAATGTCTGACCCACTGGATATTGTTTGTATAGAATTAGACAGGAATGTTTGACCCACTGGATACAGTATGACAGATATCAGCCCTCAGAAAGAATTACCTCACAAGTTCACTCTAATCACACACGCAGACCGCTTGGCTTTGTTCATCGGTTTTCTGGCGTTATACCTTTTCTCACGAACGGGTGTACATGGTCCGGCTGAGGATGCCTGGCTGATGGTTGTCGACTTCACTAAAGGGGGATTGACAGATTTGCTTCATCCGCATCACCTGCTGTACGGTCCTTTGGCGCATGCATGGTGGAAGCTATGGCAGGCTGTAGGGATACACGATGCGTACCGTGTAATCCAAACTCTGAACAGCATTCTTGGCGCGCTGGCAATCCTTCAGATCTATATCTTCGGACGGGAGTTGAGACTTTCAGCGCGGGCTGCTGCCTGGGTTGCGGTCGCGTCTGGGATTAGCTTCGGCTGCTGGTGGCTTTCGTCGGAGATTGAAGCGGCGCCACTCTCACTGCTGGCGTTTGTATTGACACTAAGGTATCTCTGGTTCCTGCACAGAACACGGATTACACCAGTCAGAGCAGTTATCGCCGCGATGATAACCGTATTTGCTGTCTCAACCCATATCTTTCATCTGTCTCTGCTGTTGCTTGCGCTCTTTGTTATTGTGAAACGATCATTCACCCAAGATCAAACTTACTCAGATGAGAATGTAGCTAATAGTCAGTCCGATCAAATTTTTGGTGGAATTCGAGTTAGAAAAGCCTTTGTTTTCAGCGCTGTTTATATACTTTCGTTTATAATCTGCCTGCTGTGTCTTTATCAGTTAGCTGATTACTTGTCGGGCGCTGATATGGGCGCGGTGAAATACATGGTCGGCTATTTCGAACCTGATGCAGTTCCCGGGCTCAGTCTGCATGCACCGTTTCTGTTTGCAGTCGGGTTAGTACGGTCACTGTTTGGGGTTGAGGTTATGTTTCGGTTGCCGGTTGTAACTGATGCTGTATCCAACCTATTCCCCGGCAAGGATTTCTCAGACGAGATATTCCTGGTGAGGAATATGAACTTGTATGCCGCTATAGGCTTAATTGTGCTGATGATTAGCGTGACCGTTGGACTCGTTGTGTCCTTGTTCTATATAATTAAAAGACTTCCATTGTTGTCCAAGGTTTCTGGGATAGCATTCGTATTTATTCTTGCTGGTCTGGTAACTGTCAGCCTGCCGATTATGGTTACCGGTCCAATACTATATAATTCAACGGCAAACAACGAGCATCTGCTGCCGTTCTGGGCATTGTGGTTTCTTGGTATGGCGCTGGTTTTCGGTAAGAGTGGGGGATTGCCTAAACCTGGTAGATTATCTGCATTTATAATGCTGGTTTTGATTCTGATAATCAACGGACTGGGTTCCATAAAGGCACTGAAGGATTCTGGCAACGATCTGACCATAACCGGCATATCCCCGTGGTTAGAATCGGTGGATGAGGATGATATTGTTGTACTTCATCTGACTGAACGCGATGCTGCGGCGTTCAGATACCTGACTTGCGCTTCCGTAATCAACACCATGCACGAAAGCAGTCCGACCGATAAAGCGCTTCGTGGAATGGCAGCGGAAAGCGGCGGCGAGGTCTGGATCCAGAAGTACAGCGGTGACTCCAGGCAAAAATATCCTATAGTGGCTGAATTACAGTTGGAAAGGTTGAAAAAAAATTCCAGCGGTTTGAACGAATAGCATTTACTATTGATACAGAATTATTTTTGCTTATCTTGAAAAGTTAGGCATTTTAAGGATCAATCCGTTCGTCAAGAAACAAAAACATACGCATGGCAGTTAAAAGAAAAGTATCGATTCAGGGAAAGAGTGCCGGTAATCCTACATACGAGGGCGAGTTATCTGCAAAAGGACTTCACATTGCCCTTGTTGTCAGCAGGTTTAACGATTTCATCAGCCAGCGTCTTGTTGAAGGCGCAATAGACTGCCTTGACCGTCATGGCGAGGGCAAGGCTGAGTATTCGATAGTCAAGGTCCCCGGGGCGTTTGACATACCGGCTACCGCTTCACGCGTTGCTCTTACAGGCAAATTCGACGCGATTGTCTGTCTTGGCGCTGTCATCCGCGGCTCAACGCCACACTTCGACTTTATCGCCGCGGAGGTTTCCAAGGGTGTTGCTAATGTCGGGTTAAGTGCTAAAATTCCGGTAACATTCGGGGTCCTGACCACCGATACTGTTGAACAGGCAATCGAACGCGCCGGCAGCAAGGCAGGTAACAAGGGCTGGGACGCTGCGCTGGCGGCAATCGAACTGGTGAACCTTTGGCGGCAGTTTTAATTTGACAGGCTTTAGACAATAGCGTTGCAACCGGTCAACAGCTTGCCTATGGAGGAACAAGCTAAGACAATTCACACCTGTCTGTGGATTGTGGGTGCGGCATTGGCTCTTTTAGCTTTGCAGATCCCACTGAAGGATTACATAGTTGATGATGCTTTTATCCATCTTACATTTGCCCGTAACTTGTCGGAAGGGCATGGGTTTTCCTTCAACCCGGGTGTTCCCACTTATGGCGTAACCGCGCCTTTGTGGACGATATTACTCGCGCTTCTGTCCAATATTTTAGTCCCGGGTCCGGCATTAGTTAAGATGCTGTCGATTATATGCGGCGTGTTGACCATACCAGCTTTCAGACTGGTTGCAGGTACAATAGGACTGACAGACCGGTCAGCGAATGTCGCAACCCTGATCTGGGCATTGAACGTCTGGCTGGTAAGGTGGACTGCTTCCGGGATGGAAGCCACGCTGGCGCTGCTCCTTCTGATACTTGCCTTTGATGCGCAGATCAGGTTTCGTAGTATCGCTGGTCTCTGGTTGGGACTGGCGATGTTGTGCCGTCCCGAAGCCGCGGTCGTTGCTGTAATTTTCGTCCTTGACAGGTGGAAGACAGGCAGTATCAGTCAGGCGCTTAAGCTCTTGGCTATAATTGTTTTAGTCAACCTGCCGTGGCATATCTATGCGCTGTCGACGTTCGGCACGCTCAAACCCAACACAGCGCTAGTAAAAGGTGGTTTCGGATTGCCGGTTTTCAGTGATTTCCTGCTGGGTATCAAACGAACACTGCTTATTATCGGCAGCGGGCACGGCTTGGAAACGCTGGTTATTCTGTTCGGGTTGATTCTGGTTATCAAGCGCAAATTGATTCTATCTGATTTCGAGATAAGAACATCTGCGTTGTTGATAATCTGGGCGATCTTTCCCGCGACGATTTATCTGACTCAGGGTGTCTTCGTAACCTCACGCTATTTACTGATTGGGCTGCCGGCGTTGACGCTACTGATGTTTTTGATACTGGACGGTTTAGAGTACAGAAGACGGCTGCATATCTGGAGGTATGGTCGTTATATCCTGATGGCGGTGATAATCATCCAGCAGGCTTTTCTTACATACAGGATAACCCTTCCTCATGTAGAGGCTTTCAAACCGACAATCGAAGTTCTAACGCAGATCGCCGAGGAATTGCGGCAGGAAACCCCGTCCGGTTCATCGGTTGCCGTCGGAGATGTCGGTGTGATCGGGTTCTACTCCCGGAGGTATGTCGTCGATCTTGAAGGTCTCGTTACGCGTGAGATGATACCGTACCGAGCAGGGATATCGCTTGATGACCTGGTCTTGTCCGGTGAGTACCTCAAGGTGCACCCGGTGGACTACTTGATTGACAAATCGATGTCCCCGGCAAGACTGGCAGACGATGAAGCTGGAATATACAAGGTTATACTCGTTGAACCGATTCCGGGTGGTCTGGTTGATACCGCTGATGAACAGTGGTATTATACACTCTATAAGATTAAAAAAACAGCTAATTGATTGTATAGTTCCTGTTGAAAACTCATTGAAATTGTCACCAGCCCGCTGGCAGACGCCCTCGTCTGCCAGATAAGTACCTGAAATGTACTGATTCCACTGGCAGACGAGGGCGTCTGCCAGCGGGCAATTCGAACTTTTTCAACAGAAACTATATAGAGGGAGTTTATGTCTGGTGGTAACAAAATAATGTCAAGTAAGTTAATAGCAGTTATCCTCCTATTAATAATCCCATTGCTAAGTATCTCCGGCGTTGGAGATTGGCATGCCATGACCGGTATGCATGGTGCGCAAGATATTGTTTTTTCAAATGGAATGATATGGTGCGCGACTACAGGTGGTTTGGCGGGATTTGATCTCTCGGAGGGATATTTCGATACGTATACACACCTGGATGGTCTTGATGGCACAGGCTTGTATAATCTGGCATTAGACAGCGTTGGAAGCATCTGGATAATCCTGGAAAAGCGATCATTACAGCGCTTCGATCCGGTCAACCGCCGGATAACTCATACCGTATCCCCGGTCAGAGAAGTCAACAGCATAAATGATATGGTGATCGATCAGCGCGGTATCTATCTGGCGACGAATGTCGGGATTGCCAAAGTCAAGTATTTCCCAGATCAGGATGAATGGTTCTGGTTTGAGAGATATACCAAACTTGGAACTTTCCCTGACCAGGAAGCTGTTACAGCCGTGGTTATACAGGGTGATTTTATCTGGGCGGGTACAGCAGAGGGTTTGGCACGGGGTGACCTGAACACGCCTGCTCCCTTAACTTGGACTAATTATTCAACTGATAACGGATTATCCGGAAATGAGATAAGAGATGTTGTAGTTTTGGGTAACCATATTTATTGTGCCACGGATGGTGGAACATCGGAATGGGATGGTTCAACTTGGGTAACCGTCAGCAATAAAAACGATATCAACAAGCTGATCGTTCAAGGGGATAATCTGTATGCTATAACGCAGAATGGATTATTCAACTGGGATGGATCAAATTGGGTGCTGGTCGGTGAAGAACGTCAATGGATAACCTCATCTGCAGTGGACAATGAGGGTAATACGTGGATCGGACTTACGAGTAACAACCAGTCGGCTGGTGGAATATCCGAACTGTCAAACGGAAGCTGGCAGGCTTCTTATCTGCCGAACAGCCCCACTTTAAATAATGCCAAGGCGTTTGCTTTTACTGATGATGGCGCGTTACTTATGGTCGGCGGCAGGATACCGGGCGAATTAGGTCTGAACCGCCGGGATGGGGGAATATGGCGCAACTGGTCAAGACCGGAAAAGACTGAGGATGCTTTCGGTTATCCCAGCATATCTGTTACAGTAGATTATGATAATGGCGTCTGGTTGGGGACTTTCGGCGGCGGGATCGCCAACTTTGTTTTCAATTACGATGGCTCGATTGATACAATTCTGTTCTATGATGACAGCGAGAGAACCGGGGGTCGACTGGCACACAATTCAGATCATTCGAGTATGGTGATTACTGCTGCTGTTACTACGGATGATGAAGGCAATGTCTGGGTGGCGAACCGCGGTGCGAGTGACGGGAATGTGCTGGTATGTATCCCACGCAATTTTATTCAGAATCGCGATCCGGAAACGGAATGGCATTACTTCCATCGTTCTCTGTTTTCCAACTTCGATGATTTTGATCTGATCGCAGTCGATGGCGATGGCAGAAAGTGGCTGACGAGTACGGCTACTTCCGGCTCAGGAAGGGGAGTGTACGTATTCGATGACAACGGTACCCTGGATGATTCGACTGATGATCGAAGCTGGGGACCGGTCTCCGGGCTTAATCAACAGCAAGCCAACTGCCTCGCCTGGGACCCTGCCGGGTATATTTGGGCGGGAATGATAGACGGCGCATACTATATCTTTACTGATGTTCCGAACTTGGAGGGTCAGGGCTTCACCCAGTTCTATTACGCACGGGATGAGCCAATTAACGCGATAACAGTCGATCCCGCCCATAATAAATGGTTAGGCACCAATCACGGGATTATGATCGTTGCGCCTGACCTGTTTACCGTTACCGAGCGTATAACTGCGGATCTGCCGTATTTCCTGCCTGATTCGGTTATAACGACTATAGCCGTTGATCCACGCGACGGTTGGGCTTACATTGGTACAAACAATGGTTCTGTGTCGATGAGGACGCCATATCGGGATTTCGGTGAGACCATTGAATCCGTTACAATCGAGCCTAATCCGTTTAACCCCAACCTCGGCAGGATGTATTTTACCGGCAGTTCATTAGCCAACGGCGCATCGGCGCGCATCTACACACCGGATGGTCGATTGGTGCGCAAGCTAAGCCATTTAGAAGCCGGTCATGGTTGGGATGGACGCGATAAGAACGGCAGAAAGGTAGCCAGTGGCATCTACCTGATACTGACTTATAATGGTCAAAGCCAGGCAGGTCAGGGCAAGGTCGCCGTTATCTGGAAGTAGAACAACAAACCTTATAATATCATCAGGGATGCTGTCCAGATTCACAGTTAAGAATTTCGCCCTGCTAAGAGATACTGAAATTAATTTCAGACCGGGTTTTACTTCGGTGACCGGAGAAACAGGTGCGGGGAAATCGCTGCTTGTCAACGCAATATCCTTCTTGATCGGCGGGAAATCAGCACCTGGTATTATCAGGGACGGTGCCAGAGCAGCAATTGTTGAGGGCGAATTCAAACTGGGTGGTTCGGATGAACCTTACATCATAAGGCGTGAATTGTCTACGGACGGTCGTAGTAGGGCATACATCCAGAACAGCCCTGTGACATTGAAAAAACTTACCGAAGTTGTTTCTTCCCTTGTAGATATAACAGCTCAACGCGCCTTCAGCCACCTTCTCGATCCTACCAGGCATCTCGATTTCATAGACCGGTTCTCCGGACTTACCAGCCAGAGGGAAACACTGTCAGAGTTATCCAGCCAATACTCCTCACTTGAACGGCGTTATGGAAAGTTGCTGCAACATAAACGTGAGTTTCAGCAGCGTCGGGATCTAATCACTTTTCAGTTATCTGAGATAAATGACGTCGATCCTCAACCGAATGAGGATGACAAACTTATCGCAGAAATCCGCAAGTTGGAGCACTTTGAGGAATTCCATAACAATGCGGAGCAATTCGAATATCTCCTGAGCAGCAGCGACAGCGCTGTTAATTCGACCCTTGTCGAAGCGGCGAAGTTGCTCGACACATTAGCCGGGATCGATTCTGAAATCAATGAACTGAAGGAAGATTTTACTGCTGCAACAAATAACCTTTCTGAGATTACGCGCCGGATTACAGAAAAACGCCGAAAACTGATTTATGAAGCGGAGCAATTGGAAAACCTGCGGCAGCGCCATCTCAGAATTTCAGGGTTGGCGCGTAAATACGGCGGCAGCTTAAAAGCGATGCTGAAGCTGAAAGAAGACCTCGAAAAAGAACTGAACGTAGGTGACGAGAATCAGAGCGAGTTGGATCTATCTGAAAAGCGTCTGAAAGATGTTGCGGATAAATGGAGTAAACTTGCTGTTAGTGTTTCCAAAGCTCGTCGTAAAGCTGTAAAATTACTCGCCGGAAAGGTCGTGAAATCATTTGCGGAATTGGGCGTAAAGGATTCTCGCTTTGAAGTTCGTTTTACACCTTCAGTGGAGCTTACTGAGCAATCCGAGAATCAGGAAATGTACCGGCAACTTCCCCGGTTCGGCTTGGAAACCGCAGAATTCTTTCTATCGACCAACCCTGGGCTCGAACCCAGACCTCTGATGCAGGTGGCTTCCGGCGGCGAACTCTCACGTTTGCTGTTGACGCTTAAGGAAGTGCTGCCGGTTGGCGATAGCGAAGCAGCGATAGTCTTTGATGAGATAGACACGGGCGTTTCGGGACGCATCGCCAGCATGGTTGGGATGAAGCTGAAGATGCTGTCGATTGAACGCCAGTTGCTGGCAATTACACACCTGCCTCAGATTGCCGCACTTGCAGATCATCATCTGCGGGTGGTGAAGCATTCAGACGATGAGGATACAGAATCTGAGATTGTGGAGCTTCAAGGCGAGGCGCGTATCCACGAATTAGCTGCACTGCTGTCCGGTGGAACTGTGACAGATGCCGCCTTAATGCAGGCGAGAAATCTTGTTGAAATAAACGGATAATAATGGGTGTGGCGTCGGTTGCCTTGTCAGTGGATTGCCCTTTATAAACAACCGACGTTTCAACACCCTTCACACAGGTATTAACTTTATGATTGATTCATTTATAATTGAGGGCGGTCGACCTCTCAACGGCACAATTGTTTGCTCAGGTGCAAAGAACGCCTCACTACCGGCGATGGCTGCAGCGCTGTTGACCGATGGTGTAACAGTTCTAAGTAACGTTCCCGACCTGCAGGATATTCGTACTATGGCGATGGTACTGCGGGTTATCGGCGCGGACGTGCATATTGAGAACGGAATCGTTAAGATCGACAGTTCCCATTGCAACTTCTGGGAAGCGCCTTATGAGCTGGTGCGGAAGATGCGGGCATCTTTTTATGTCCTGGGACCACTTGTTGCAAGGTTCGGTCAGGCAAGGGTCAGTCTTCCCGGAGGCTGCACTTTAGGACCACGTCCAGTGGATCTTCATCTTAAGGCAATGGAAAGCCTGGGGTGCGATATTTCAATCGAGGACGGATATGTTTCAGCCAAAGCCAGGAAGCTCACCGGAAATCAAATCCGTCTGGACATCTCGAGTGTGGGTGCGACTGGCAATATTATGATGGCAGCCTGTGCAGCGAAAGGTAAAACTGTAATCGATAATGCAGCCTGTGAACCGGATATTGTGGATCTTGGCAATATGCTGATAGCGATGGGCGCAAAAATCGAGGGCGCCGGCACCAGGCACGTCGAGATTACGGGACCTGTGAGTCTGAAGCCGGTTAAATGGAAGGTTATCCCCGATCGTATCGAGGCAGGAACCTACCTGATCGCAACAGCAGCAACACGTGGCAGCGTCACCTTGAAAGGATGCCGACCCGATCATCTGCAGACGGTTATCAGCAAGCTCAAGGACGCTGGAGTTCGTGTAGAGATAGAGGGCAAATCGATAACGGTCGATGCTCAACACAGAAATCCGGAGGCTGTCGATATCACTACCGAAGTCTACCCTGGATTCCCAACAGACCTGCAGGCTCCCTGGACGGTGTTGATGTGCCTGGCGAAGGGTGATTCCATAATAACCGAAACGATATATCCTGAACGATTTACTCACATGCAGGAGTTACTGCGGCTCGGAGCAAAGATTCAGAAGAAATTGAACAGCATCTATATCCGAGGCAGAAAGAGTCTGACCGGTGCATCGGTTATGTGTTCGGACATCCGTGCCGGAGCTGCGCTTGTGATTGCGACTCTGGCGGCTGAAGGTCAATCGAAAGTGCTGCGCGTCTATCACCTTGACAGAGGTTATGAAAAACTTGAAGACAAACTGAATGCCCTTGGCGCAAAGATCAGGCGGGTGAGTGAGTAGAAAGGCGAGTAAGTCTTAGTTGTGTTGACAATCAGAATTATCGCACGGCTCTCCTGTCATTCCCGCCTTCCAGTTTGTCCGAGAATGTTGAATCAACCGCTGTCATGCCACCGTGCTTGACAGCTAAATTATTGATATCGCTTAAATGGTTGTGTCGACCGCGGTGGGTCGACACCGGTATTTGAACATTCTCAGACAGACTGCTTCGCGGGAATGACACTTGCTTATGCCAACCTAACTTGTCAATACACTTAGTCGCTATCAAGTCAATAGAGCATCTCATTCCTTATTCCCAATCATCATAATCGCCAGCGCCAGCGAATAGAGGATATTTTCCGGGCTTTCACTACGGGAAGTCAATACGATTGGGAAGTCGGGTCCGACTATTGTGCTTGCCGATTTTGCACCGCATAACGTCACCAACGATTTGAACAATACATTACCGATATGGACGTTGTTGACCACCAGGATGTCTGCTTTACCGGCAACCGGGCTGTCCATCTTCTTCTTCTTGACCGATTCAGGATTAATTGAGAGATCAAGCGAAAGCGGTCCATCAACGACAACACCGGCAGGAAACTGACCGCGTTCGCTCATCTTCGCGATAGCCGCTTCTTCGAGTGATACAGGCATGCCAGGCGTTATCGACTCAACAGCCGCCAATAACGATATCTTAGGTTTGGTGTTGCCCAGGAAAGCGGCGAAATCGGTCGCATTCTGGATGATCTTCAGACGACCAGATATATCCGTGTGAGCGACCAGTGCCGGATCTGTTAGGTAAATCAACCGATCCAATTCCTCGATCTCGAGCACTACAACGTTACTCCAGAAAGACTCCGACTTGCGCAGCTCAAGCTTATGATCGAACAATGCCTTGAAGAAATCCCTCGCTGAAATCTTGCCCCGCATCAATATATCACCCATTCCCGACATGACCAGACGAGCCGCTTTCTGGGCAGCATTGTAATGATCTTTCTCGGAATATATCATCCAGTCCTGGTAACGTAATCCCAGTTTGTCCAATGACTCGTGAATGTTACGTTGGTGTCCGACCAGAATTGGTTCGATCAATCCACGTTCGCGTCCCAAGTTAAGTCCGCTGAGGCTCATCAAGTCCTGACCCACCGCTAATACGATGCGATAAGGACCGTTCTCGCGGCTTAACTCCTCTGCAATGGAGTATATTTCATCCAGCTTCCTGATGGGATGATCGATTCTATAATTCCACTTCACCTTGATTACCTCATCTTGATGTAGTGCGACACCACAACCGCCAGCGCTACCGACGCCATCTTGCTGAACGCGTTATCGGCGCGCGAGACCAGGCTGATCGGAATCCTGGCTCCGACGATTACGCCTGCAAACGACGCACCACCGAACTGAATCAGCGACTTTGCCAGTATGTTTCCGGTTTCGATTGATCCGGCGACAACTATGTCCGCCTGACCCGCAACGGAGCTTTCTATTCCCTGGTATTCCACGGCGGGCTGCCACACGGCGGTGTCGAAGCTCATGGGGCCGTCGATTTCACAGTTCCTGATTTGGTTGCGTTGAGCCATCTTGGACAGCGCTGCAGCTTCAAATGTCTCCGGGAAATCTTGCACAACCAAGTCTACCGGAGCCAGTACCGCCACTTTGGGTATTTTTATCCCCAACGACCATCCTACCAGCGTTGAGTTACGGATGATCTCAACCTTCTGCTCAAATGTTGGTTTGATAACCATACCGCCGTCTGTTACCGCTAACAGCTTGTTGTATCGTTTGGGGGTTAAAATCGCCGTATGTGAAAGAAGCCCTTTGCGACGTAAACCATACTCATGCTTCAGGATTATTTTGAGTAGCTTTCCGGTGGGGATTAAACCTTTAAGAATCAAATCCGCTTGTCCGCTTGAAACCGTTTCAGCAACCTTCTCAGCGGTCTCATCATCGTTGGCGGTTCCGATTATCTTGTAGTCGCCGGGCTTGCGACCGTGACTCTCCAACATCTGGAGAATAAGTTTCGCGCTGCCCACCAGTATAGAATCTGCTATGCCTTCATCTTGGGCTAAGATGACCGCTTCGATAACGGCATCGTCATGTGCCGCAGCGACTGCTACCCGGTAAGGATCACCGAACCCGTTGATCTCTCTGGCTCGCTGGATAATTTCATCCATGGTTCGTAGAAGAGGCAGATCCAATCTCTTGGGTGACATATTATAAACCGGTATTGTATCAATCAGTTAATAACTTGGGATTATCAAATTCGGAAATTATAAAACCCAAACTGTTTCAATTTCCTATATCTTAATATAGTAAATGACAGAGGTTATTCGCAATTGTCAGGTGGTTTTAGAACGGTATCATAAGATATTCAGCCTTTCTAATGAATTTCAGATCCATTGACGTCGTTGGTCTTGTTAAATAACTGTGTAGTAATTATCTTTCGTTATAGTCCTTTAGAAAATGAAGTACTTCGATTAGAACACAGTATTTCGAAAGAGAAAATTCCCCTACCCAAACTGATCCGGAAAGGCAATTAATGAATCTCCGCCGTATCTACTTCGGTATATTTGTCCTCAGTTTTTCTCTCCTACTCTTTGAGCTGACACTCATCAGGGTTTATTCGGCTACACTTTTTTATCACTTCGCATTTATGGCGGTTTCAGTTGCCATGCTGGGGTTGGCGGCGGCTGGGTTGACTGTACATCTTTCGCCGCAAAGTTTCAGTCGCAAAAATATCGGTATCTGGGCATGGCGTTGGAGTGCAGCTTATGCTGTTTCTATCATTCTCGTGTTATGGATTGTTTTCAGAATTCCAGTCAACGCCTACTTTGCGCCGAATCAGGTGGCTTGGAAACTGACGGTCATCTATATCCTTTCGGCGGTTCCATTCTATTTCGCCGGGCTGGTTGTCAGTGGTCTCTTCGCCGCACTGCCGCAGCGCATCGGAGGACTGTATGCCTGGGACCTGATCGGCGCCGGTTTGGGCGCGGTGATGATGCTTCTGCTCATGAACTATGCCGGTGGTGAATCAGCTGGAATCTATATCGCCGCCACCGGATTTGTCGCTTCAGCCCTGCTGTCCGATAAAAAACGATGGCGACTCCCGATAATACTTAGCGTGATAACCCTTATACTCGGTTTTGCCAACCCATCTGTCGGTTGGCTGCGGATTATGTATACCAAGGGACAGCCGCTTAAGAACCTGGATATCCGTTACAACCGTTGGAATTCGTTTTCGCGTATCATGGCGATCCCCTTCAGACCGGGAACTGCAACCGCCTACACTTGGGCACCTTCTCCCAATTATCCGCTGCCGATTATGCCTCATTTCAGTATAATGATCGACGACGGCGCTTCCACACCGGTACTGCCCTTTGACGGGAAGGACCTTTCACCGATAGAATATGTAAAGTACGACCTCACCGCACTCGGACACCGTCTGCGTGGTTACGGCGAGACGCTGGTTATCGGTAGCGGCGGTGGGAGGGATGTTCTGGTTGGGTTGATGCTGGGTGCAAAGAGGGTGGATGCAGTGGACATCAATCCATTGATTTTCGAAGCCATGAACGGTCCACTCGCCCCGTTCAGCGGTAATCTCTTTCGTCACCCGAAGGTTAAAGGTATCGTTGCGGAGGGTCGGGCATTTGCGCGTCGTCATCCTGGAAGCTACGATCTGCTTCAAGTGGCTATGATCGACACTTGGGCAGCGACTGTCGCCGGTGCTTACAGCTTGAGCGAGAACACATTGTATACAGTCGAGGCATTCGAGGATTACCTGAATGCGCTTAAACCTGGTGGCATCCTGACGTTCACCCGGTTTTTCCTGTATCCACCCCGTCAGGCGTTGCGTCTGGTTTCGATTTTTCTGGAAGCGGCTGACAGGGTGGGTATTGAGAACCCTGAGAACTGCATTTTAGTGGCAAGATTTGAGAGCCTCGCAACTTTGCTTTTCAAGAATGAACCATTCACTGAAGCTGAGATAGACAAGTTTAAAACCGATCTGGATGATTTGGGATTCGACCTGATCTATGCTCCGGATGAACGCCCGGATAAGGTTTTCAGGACGTTGATCGAGATCGATGATCGAACCAAATTTTACCGGATGTATCCATTTGATATTACACCTGCTGATGATAACTGTCCGTTCTTCTTCAATATGCTGAAAATGAAGGACTTCTTAAGGGTTTTCGAGCTTCGTGAAGGGCAGAAGTTTAATTACTATGCAACTTATACTTTGATCGTTGTTTTAATAATCTCGATACTGGCTACTCTGCTTGTGTTGATATTACCCGTGCTGTTGAAGGGGGGTGCGACCGAGAAATTTCATGGGCGTTGGGGACTTCTACTTTACTTCATTAGTATAGGGCTGGCTTACATCATGGTTGAGATTGCATTGCTGCAGCGGTTTGTTTTATTGTTGGAACATCCTGCGTACGCGGCGAGCGGCGTTGTTGCCGGCTTGCTGGTTTCCAGCGGTTTGGGCAGCATGGTTTGGGGAAGAACCGATCCGGTCTCAAGACGGCGTCTTTTACAGATAGCATTTGCTTTCATCGGATTGGCTCTGTTGTTTCAGGTAATATTTGGCAGCTTGATCATACATGGTTTGATCCACCTGTCCATCTTTTTGAAAGTTTTAGTTGCAGCCGTTATGATTGTGCCGATGGGATTTGCCATGGGGATGCCGCTCCCGGCGGGAATAAGCGCTGCCGGTGGTCGGGGAAGCAGTACCGTAGCCTGGTGCTGGGCGTTGAACGGCGCCGCCAGCGTAGTTGCATCATCCCTGGCGGTGGCGTTGGCGATGGCTTACGGATTTGCCACAGTCTTCGGATACGGTCTGGTGTGTTATTTTTTTGCGTATCTGTTCATGATATTTATAGTATTAAAACGCGGGGGGATGTTGTCAGTGAATTGATTCTCACTTACTATATGATCGAATAATAAACCTGTTGCTTGTGATAACCATTATCGGCGTTGCAGGTGGCAACCTCTTTTATTAAATTGTAACGTTTAGAATAAAGCTTGTATAGACTGACTTTTGTAAACTGTCACCCTGAACGCAGTGAAAGATCTCAACCGTGTGGCACGGGTAACTTGTTACCCGTGTTTCAAGACTAGACAAGACCTATGCGACAATAACCCCCGAGCTATCGATAGAGATTCTTCACTTCGTTCAGAATGACCCTTTCAAATATCTCCAAGTACAGATTTGGGATCGATCATTGGAAGTACCGGGATTTCCGGTACTGTGAACATTTACGAAACTGATACAGGTAATGTCCAACTATATACCGGTAATCATCTATGCGGTTGTGGTTTTAGGGTTGACCGGCGCAATGCTGGCGATGGTCATTTTCCTCGGACCCAAACGCACCAATCCTGTGAAAGAACTCCCCTTTGAAACGGGTAACCGACCCACACCCGGTGATGCGCGCGGACCTTTTCCGGTTCACTTCTACTTGGTGGCGATCCTGTTCGTCGTGTTCGATATCGAGATTGCATTTATGTATCCCTGGGCAATTCAATTCAGGAAGCTCGGATTGTTCGGATTGATTGAGATGCTTATTTTCATCGGCATACTGATGTTCGGCTGGTTTTACATCATCAAGCGTGGGGTTTTGGGTTGGAAATAAGCTATAAACCCCGGGAGAAACCTCCCTATCAGAATGCCATCGACCGTATCCTGGGTTGGGGACGCAAGTACTCCATTTTCATGTACCCGTTCGTGACCGCCTGCTGCGGGATGGAATACATGTCGGTTGCGTCCGGTCATTACGACCTCGACCGCTTTGGCGCCGGTCTGCCGCGATTCAGTCCCCGCCAGGCGGATGTCTTAATGGTTGTCGGTACTATCAACTTTAAGAACTCGGTCGTGCTGCGTATGATCTGGGACCAGATGTGTGAACCGAAATGGTGTATTTCATTCGGCGCCTGCGCGTCGATCGGCGGACCATATAACAATTACGCTGTAGTGCAGGGCATCGACCGGATTGTGCCGGTTCATATCTATATTCCGGGCTGCCCGCCGCGTCCTGAGGCTGTGCTCGATGGGCTGATGAAACTGCAGGACATGATCCAGAACCAGAAACACGATCTCTTCTGGAAGCGGAGAGCAAAGTGACTCCGGAAGATATTATCACGCACCTGAACGAACGCTTTCCCGAAGCCGGGCTTGATTGCCGGATTGACAAGGGTCATGCGGTAAGCGTCGTTCCTGTAGAGCAACTGAAAGAGACGCTGAAAGTGCTTAAGGATGACGAAGCATTCGGTTTCGACCTGTTTATGGACATTACCGCTGTGGACTGGCTTAAGCGTGAACCTCGATTCGATGTAGTCTACCATCTATATTCGACAGCTCATAATCATCGTCTGAGGATCAAGGCGATGGTCGGTGATAATCAACCGGTACCGAGCGCATCCGGTCTCTGGATTGTTGCTGATTCTATGGAACGTGAGGTCTGGGATATGTACGGGATCAAATTCTCAGGACACCCGAACCTCAGCCGCCTGCTTCTCTATGAGGAGTTCAAGGGACATCCTCTGAGAAAGGATTATCCCTACGATAAGCGTCAACCCCTGATAGAAGAAACCTGGCCCTCGAAGGATGTTCAGGTCAGGATTGATGATAGGGATATTCATAGACCTTAAGTATTGGAGATTCTTCACTTCGTTCAGAATGATATTCTGTCGCGTCACCCTGAACATAGTGAATGGTCTTAGGTTTGACGTGATCTTTGCACAAAGATTTGATCAAGGTATACATATTTGAAAAAATGAAGCAGAATCGTTAAGTATTTATCATTTAATTATATACGGTAATAAATCATGGTCGAGGAACTGTTAATCGGCAAATATCGGGACGATGAACAGAACAAGATCCAGTTCGAGTACCGTCCTGTTCAACCCGATTCGGTGGACATCTATGGGTATCGGGTTCAGTTTATAATATCCATCTTCGATGAGCAGAATGAGTTTAAGGATTATTATACCCATACTTTCATTTTTGACAGCCGGCTTAATTGGCAATTTGATCCTTCCAATGATATTGATCGAACGGCATTCTTGAACCTCCTGCGCGATCTTGTAACCGAAGGTAATTATACTACCGGTATAAAAATGGATATAAACAGCGACGTCAATGCCTTCGGTCATTGGTTATTTGAGGGAAAACCTTCCGACAGATATAACGAAAGGCTTATCTTCTTTGAAGACGAAAGAAGGGTAACATATACACGCATCCCCGATGCGATTGTGAAAGAGAACAGCTTGGCAAGATTTCTGATAATAAAGAATCTTTATGGAATGGGAGGGAAATTATTAAAGGAAAACTTGCAGGAAATTATAGATATCGATGAAGATATTTTTAACCGCAATCTGCAGTTTCTGAAAGATTTGAACCTTGTTAAGACATCAGATACCGCTTGGGAGGCTGATGAACCGGTACGCTTGACCGCCGAAGGTGAACTCTTTTATGAGAGACAGTTCCAGCGTTATAACAGAAACGTATTCGTCATAATGAACAGTGACAAGTATCAGCGCATCGGAGAATTCTATGAAGCCGAGCTAAAAGAATTAGGTTTGGAGCCGTATTTCCGGTGTGAGAAACAGCCTTCCAATGAAATAATTCCGGATATATACAACAGCTTGCGGAACTGCATGTTCATTTTAGCCGATCTTACCGGCGTCGATGAAAACAGTTTATTTGAGTTGGGATATGTCCACGCGCTCGGTAAGAGACTTATAATCGCCCGGAGCGATGAAGAGATCAACGGTGAGGACACCGGAGGAATAACTCTGCCGTTTTATCTGTACCAGTTCAGGCATTCGATGTGGTTCAGAAATAAGGGATGGGATGATCCGGAAAACGAGAAATTCAAGGCTGACATTAGAGAGAGAATCAGACAGGCGAAAGAGGTATTGACACGAGAGCAGTTCAACTTGGAGCAACCGTAATATCGTATGGAGAGTGAATTAGATCAACGCGAGATGATGCTCGCGGTATCACCGCCGATGAACCTGGCGATGGGTCCATCGCATCCGGCGATGCATGGCATCATTCGTATCAACCTGAAACTCGACGGTGAGAAGATTGTCGATTCCACGGTTGACATCGGTTTTCTGCACCGTGGCTTTGAAAAGATGGTCGAGCGGCACACTTGGAACCAGGCGATTATCTACACCGACCGGTTGAACTACGTATCGTCGATAATGAATAATGTCGGCTACTGTCTGGCTGTGGAGAAGCTGCTCGGTATAGAGACACTGCCACGCTGCCAGACATTGCGGGTCATCATGTCCGAGCTCTCGCGGGTGATGGATCATCTGACCTGCCTTGGCGCGCAGGTGATGGAAACCGGCGCCATGACCGCTTTCCTGTATGCGATGCAGGCTCGTGAATACATATATGAAATAGTTGAGATGTGCTGCGGCGCTCGGGTTACGACCAACTGGACGCGCATCGGCGGCTTGATGAGCGATGTTCCGCCTGATTTCGTCGATGCTGTAAAGGAACGCATTCCGATGCTGCGCAAGGTCATCGACGATTTCAGCAAGCTGTTGACCAAGAACCGTATCTTCATCGACCGCACCAGGGATGTTGCTGTCATGTCGAAGGAGGACGCTGTCAACTGGGGCTTTACAGGTCCATGTCTCAGGGCGTCCGGTGTGCCTTTCGACGTGAGGCGCGATACTCCCTACCTGAACTATGACGAGTTCGATTTCGAGATTCCGGTTGGCTCCAACGGCGACGTCTACGACCGCTATTTGGTGCGGCTGTTCGAGATGGAACAGTCACTATTGATTACCGAACAGGCGCTGGATAAACTGCCTGATGGTCCGGTGAACGTTAGTGATAAGACCGTTGTCTTGCCTGATAAACTCGATGTCTACGGCAATATCGAAGGGTTGATAAACCAGTTCAAGCTGATTATGGACGGACACGGCATCAAACCGCCGCCAGGAGAGGTTTACCAGGCTGTTGAGGCAGCCAACGGCGAGCTTGGTTTCTACATTGTTTCAACAGGTGAAGACAAGCCGTACAAGTGCCGCTGCCGCCCGCCCTGCCTGCCGATAACCATGGCATTGCCGACCATGATAAAGGGCGAGATGGTCGCTGACATCATCCCGATATTTGGTTCGGTTAACATGATCGGCGGGGAGTTGGATAGGTAGGGTAGAACCAGGTTGAAAATTCGTGAAGTGATTACAATGCTTAAAGATGATGGCTGGTATTTGTTGATAACTAAAGGCAGTCATCGTCATTATAAACACCCGGTCAAGAAGGGACGTGTGACTATTGCCGGACATCTGAACGATGATTTGCCGCCTGGAACCTTAAACAGTGTCTTCAAGCAGGCACAGATTATTCGTAGGAAATAATATGTACGAGTATTTAATTATTATAGAAAAAGCAGAGCACAATTACGCTGCCTATTCGCCTGATCTGCCAGGATGTATTGCGACAGGTAAGACGAAAGAAGAAGCGGAGAAGAATATGCAGTCTGCCGTTCAGATGCATGTTCAGGGTTTGGTTGAGGATGGTTTGCCGATTCCTGAACCGCAGAGTACAGCCGGATATGTTGCGGTGGGTCCAGTTGAGGTTTGATCAATCAAAATTGATTATGCCATCCCAATCTTCGGGTCGGTTAATATGATCGGCGGGGAGTTGGATAGGTAGATGATTAACAATAACGGGAAGACCTTGCTGACGGAAATTGCCGAGGAACATAAATCCCGCTACGAGAACCCCAAAGCAGCCATGATGCCGCTGCTTTACGAGGTTCAGGCGCGGGACGGGCACTTAAGTAAACTAAAGGAACTTTGATATCCTTTCAAGACATAGCCCGGCTTGCTGGGCGTATTGCCGCTCAGTTCTCACCGGAGCGAATTATCCTTTTCGGTTCCTACGCCTACGGGATGCCGGCTGAGGATTCAGACGTTGATCTGCTGGTGATAATGCCGTTCGAAGGGCGGAGTTTTCGGAAGGCGGTTGAGATTACATGCGCCGTTCATCCGACTTTTCCAGTGGATATTATTGCCCGAAAGCCGAATGATGTTGAACGTCGATACCAGCAAGGCGATCCGCTTATCGGCGAAGCGCTGGATAAAGGAAAGGTGTTATATGAGCAACGTTCTGCGCGAGTGGATTGAGAAGGCAATGGGCGACTTTCGAACCGCAACCCGTGAACTGGCTGCAGTGAGTGAGCCCAATTATGATGCGGTCTGTTTTCATAGCCAACAGTGCATCGAGAAACTTCTCAAAGCTGCGTTGATTAAAGCTAGTGTTAGACCACCTAAAACCCACGACCTGGCTGAACTTGGCAGGCGATTAAACGAAGCAAATCCTGATTGGAAGGCGGAGGAAAGTGATTTAATCTGGCTGACCAAAGGCGCTGCTGAATTCCGGTATCCCGGAGATGCGGCTGATAAGGAAGAAGCTGAACAGTGCTTTTCCATCTGCACAGAGTTGCGGAACGTTCTAATGATTCTGCTGACAGATTGAGTCCAAAAACATTTATCAGATAGGTATTGATGACCGATAATCCAACTACATCGACGAAAACTGTGGACTTTGCAGCAACCATCAAATCCCACTACGAGCACCTCAGAGCAGCCATGATGCCGTTGCTTTATGAGGTTCAGGCGCGGGATGGGTACATCTCTCACGAAGCTGAAATCGAAGTAGCTGAACTGCTCGGTGTCAGCCCGACGGAGGTTCACGAAAACGTGACCTTCTATCCGCTTCTGTTCCAGAAACCGGTCGGGAAATATCATATCCAGTTCTGCCACAACATCTCGTGTTCGCTGGTTGGCGCTGAACCGTTGATTGATATATTGCAGAAGGAGTTGGGCGTCGGTCCGGGTGAGGTTACCGAGGACGGGTTGTTCAGTTACCAGCGGGCGGAATGCCTCGGTTGCTGCGCCGACGCACCGGTTAAGTTGGTGAACGAGGAGTTGTTCGGCAGGTTGACTGAGGAGAAGGTCAAGTCGATCATCGAGCAGATACGAGCGGGGAAGAAGCCCGAAAACGACACACCGCTGACCGATACCGATGAGATCGAGGATCCGGTTCTGAGCGTTAATTTCAAGGTTCCGAACGCCGCCAGTATCAAGGTCGCCGAGTCGCGTGGAGCTTACCAAGCGCTGCGCAAGGCTGTCAAAGAGATGGAACCGCAGCAGATACTCGAAGAGGTCAAGAACGCCGGTCTGCGTGGTATGGGCGGTGCAGGCTTTCCGGCTGGGGGTAAGTGGTCGTTCGTGCCCAAGGATCCGGCTTTGGTCAAGTACCTCTGCATCAACGCCGACGAAAGTGAGCCCGGCACCTGTAAAGACCGTGAAATAATGCGTCGGGATCCGCACCGGTTAATCGAGGGCTCGGTTATCGCCGCGAAAGCTATCGGTGTCAAAATAGCTTACGTATACATCCGGCGGGAATTCTACGAACCGAGAGATATACTGGAAAAGGCAATTAAGGAAGCCTACGACGCCGGATACCTGGGTAAGAACATCCTCGGCAGCGATCTTGAAGTTGATATCTTTATGCACCCCGGCGCCGGCGCATATATCTGCGGTGAGGAAACCGGTCTGATCAATTCTCTCGAAGGCAAGAAGGGTTGGCCCAGAATCAAACCACCATTCCCGGCGATAAAGGGTGTATTCGACAAGCCGACTATAGTCAACAACGTTGAAACGTTGTCTAATATACCTTACATCATTAACAACGGCGTCGCAGCCTATCGTCAGCGGGGTACCGAAAAAAGCCCAGGCACAAAGCTCTTTGGCGTCAGCGGTCATGTCAAGCGACCGGGTATCTTCGAGCTGCCGATGAGTTTCTCTCTCAGGGAGTTGATCTATGGCGTCTGTGGTGGTATACGGGATGGTCATGCGCTGAAAGCCGTTATCCCCGGTGGATCGTCCGTTCCGGTTCTAACAGCGGACGAGATTGATGTCAAGCTTGATTTCGAAGCGCTGCAGACTGCCGGTACATTTCTCGGATCCGGTGGCGTGATTGTTATGGATGATACTGTTTCAATGCCCTGGACGCTGGAGATACTCGAACGCTTCTATGCTCACGAATCGTGTGGTCAATGCACGCCCTGTCGCGAGGGTGTGTTCTGGATGTATGAGATTCTGCGTCGGATGAACAACGGCAGGGGTAAGAAAGGCGATGTTGAGCTACTGGTCGATCTGGCGGACAACATCGACGGTCAGACAGTCTGTCCGTTGGGCGCTGCCGCGGCTTGGCCCGTACAGGCGATGGTGAAGAAATTCCGTGAAGAATTCGATCAGCTCTGCAGTTAATATACCAAATAGGTTTAAATATGAAGGCTTTCATCAAGTGGTGTATCATTATCTGCCTCGTATACCTGATCGCAGGATGCGGAGGCAGTGATGAGCCACTTTACCAGGGTTTGCCTCTTAAGACTTGGGTGAAACGGCTCGAAGCGCCAGAGACTGAGATACGGGTGGATGCGCTGAAAGTCATCGCCGATATTGGCAAGCCAGCCAGACCAGCCAAACGGTATGTGAGAGATGTAGCACGCAACGACCCGTCAACCGAGGTCAGGTTACTCGCCATCGAAGCGCTCGAAGCGATGGATGTTCCCGCCGTGGAATTCCAGAATTTTCTGGACAGTTATTATGCGCCGATCATTCCTGACAGTGAAGAGTATTTTGATGATTTTGAGAGAGATGTCAGCGATGAAGATGATTTGCTCGAACATGCTTCGGGTGATGATGATCTGGCTTTTCTGAGGGCATTTGAAGAGGACAGACTGGATTCGGTGACTTCCAGATTATCAGAACCGATGCCCAAAGACAGTGCGGAATTTATCAGATGGTTTACTAATCACCAGTCCGAGGAAGTGCTTAACTTAACGAACCAGTTGAACAATCCGAAGATGCTGGCGAAGCTGCTGGAAGTCGGTAGCGTCATTGAGCGTGAATTCGCTGCGCGCAAGTTGATAGAAATTGTCGGTGATGACCCCAAAATCATAGAAGCGCTTGAAAAAGCAAGTAATGACTCAATAGATACTATTCGACAAGCTGCTGAAGAGGCATTACAAAAGTGGCTGCCAGAGGAGTAGTCCGGTTATTAATAAGAACACCTTGTCATGCTGAACGCAGTGAAGCATCTTCGTTAGACTTAACTAATTGATACCAAATGAGATTCTTCACTTTGTTCAGAATGACATATTCAAACTATTTATCGTATTTATTAGCAAAATAGTATGCCACGAATGAAAATAGACGGCATGGAGTATGATTTTCCTGAGGGGATAAACGTACTTCAAGCCTGTGAAAACGTTGGGATTCACATTCCTCATTTCTGCTATCATCCTGCGTTAGAGGTTGTTGGAAGCTGCCGGATGTGCAAGGTTGAGATCATACAGAACGAGCGCAAGTGGATCGACATATCCTGTAATGTGATGGTTCAGGACGGGCTTGAGATCATCACCGACAGTCCGCCTGTGAGGACTGCCCGGCAGATAACACTCGAATTCCTGTTGGCAAATCACCCGCTCGACTGCCCGATCTGCGATGATGCCGGGGAATGCGAACTGCAGAACTACTATCTCGAATACGGCAGGCATGACAGCCGCATGCGCGAGATTAAACACCACAAGCGAAAGGCAACTGACATCGGTCGCTCGCTTGTACTTGACAGTGAACGCTGCGTTCTGTGCAGCCGTTGTGTGCGATTCTGCGATGAGATCACCAAGACCCACGAACTCGGTATCTTCGGCATGGGATCGAATGAGGAATTGATGGTCAACCCGGGAACTTCGTTGGATAACGACTATGCCGGTAACGTGGTTGATCTCTGTCCGGTTGGAGCATTAACCGACAAGGACTTTCGTTTCAAGCGGCGTGTCTGGTTCTTGCAGTCGGTTTCGTCGATCTGCCAGCTCTGCAGCCGAGGCTGTAACGTGCGGATAGATTACGATATAAATCCTTTCCATGAACACAAGCGCAACATCGATATGCGTACGCACCGTACTGAAACCACCCGCTATGCCCGTATTCAACGTATAAAACCGCGTCTTAATCAGGATGTCAACGGTTATTGGATCTGTGACCATGGAAGATATGGTTACAGACAGACTGATGCATCTGACAGACTGCTGCGAGCGCTGGTGAGAAGCGACGACAATCTGAAGGAAACCGACGTCTCAGTGGCGCTTAAAGCCATGGCTTCAGGTATATCCGCTGCAATGAGCAAGGGGCTGGACAAGGTAGCGATCATCGTGTCACCGAAACTAACAAACGAGGAGCTGTTCGCGGTTCACCGGCTTTTCCGCGAACGGCTGAACCTGCCGAACCTGGATCACAGGCTTCCCATCGATCCGAACTGGTATGGCGACGATATCCTGCGAACGCCGGATCCATTTCCCAATCGCACAACTTGCGAATGGCTTGGAATCATCCCGGAAGATAAAGGTGTCGGTGTAGCAGAACTTCCGGATGCTATAGCTTCCGGTAAAGTGAATACACTGATTTCAATCCTTGCAGACCCAAGGGAATACTTGGAAGGAGCATCCCTGCGGAAGTTGAAACGTCGTTATTATATCCTTCGTCAAATGCCCGATGAACTGAAAGACTTCACGGATGTAGCTGTACCTGCAGCCGCCTGGGGCGAGTACGAGGGAACGTTTACCAACTTCCATGGACGCCTTCAAAGGTTGGAAGTCGCGTTTGAACCACTTGGCGATGCCAGACCGGTCTGGAGGCTGATGACCGACATCGCACCGCTGCTTAAGAAGCCGTTGGGGTTGAAGAGCTTCGATGATGTGTTTGCAGCTTTGACACACAAGGTCGATCTATTCGCTGATTTTGCATGGGAGAGCATTGGAGATAAAGGAATTATGACAGTCCGAAATCGAGCGGAGGCGTTGGTATGATTGATTGGGTCGTTCTGGCAGCCTCAGTAGTCAAGATGTTGATTGTGATTGCGTTCGTGATGGGAATCGCAACGCTTCTCACCTGGGTTGAGCGAAAACAGTCGGCAGTGATGCAGGACCGCATTGGTGCCAACCGTGCCGACATCTTCGGGCTGCGTATCATCGGTCTGTTTCAACCGTTCGCCGATGCAATCAAGATGATTACTAAGGAAGATTTCATCCCGCCGTTTTCCAATAAGTTTCTGCATACGCTAGCGCCTGTAATCACGTTCTTTGCTGTATTAATCGTATTTGCAGTTATTCCGCTGGGTCCACCGGTTGAGATCGCCGGACGCGTTATCTCGATGCAGATTGCCGACATTAACATCGGGCTGCTGTTTATCCTCGCTTTCGGCGGACTGGCGGTTTACGGCGCGGTGTTAGCGGGATGGAGTTCCAACAATAAATATACGCTGTTGGCGGCAGTGCGCGGTTCGGCGCAGATGATCTCGTATGAAGTGTGTCTGGGGCTGTCGTTGATAGGCGCGCTGATGATTTACGGCACCCTGGATATGACTAAAATGGTTTTCGAACAGTCCGGCTACTGGTTCGGTTGGATACCGCGCTGGGGGATATTCCTGCAGCCATTGGGCGCACTCTTGTTTCTGCCTGCAGCCATTGCGGAGAACAAGCGCGTGCCGTTCGATTTGCCCGAATGCGAGTCTGAGATACTCGGCTATCACATGGAATATTCCGGACTGCGCGCCGGTATGTTCATGTTTGCCGAGTTTATTGAGATTATCTTTATCGCTGCACTGTTCTCGGTGGTCTTCCTGGGCGGATGGCAAATACCGTACTTGTCCGAGAACGGCTTTTACTGGCCCTGGGGTGGGATGTGGTCCCTGCCGATATGGACGGTTAAGGCGCTGGAATTCATAGCTATGTTCTTCAAGATCGCCTTCATGATATACTTTATGATCTTAGTGCGTTGGACGCTGCCGCGCTTCCGTTACGACCAGTTGATGCGCCTCGGTTGGAAATATCTATTGCCGCTGGCGGTATTGAACCTTTTGGTTACCGGTGTTGTATTGGTTGTTTTTGGGAGGA
Source organism: uncultured bacterium (assembly GCA_964471745.1). Taxonomy (GTDB): domain Bacteria; phylum Electryoneota; class AABM5-125-24; order Hatepunaeales; family Hatepunaeaceae; genus CAYYHI01. Next base: position 31,836 of record CAYYHI010000003.1, read on the forward strand.
TTTGATCTCTAAGTGGCAAACAGGAATGTCCACCCTCCCCCTTAGTTAAGTAACTAAAAACTACTCAAATATATGAAAAAGAAGGTCACCAACATAACCATCGATCCCGGTCCCAAGGAGGATATTTACTACCCTGAGGTCATCAGGGGCTTGTGGATCACGAACCGTCACTTCTTTGTCAATATGTGGCGGCATACGCTGAACCTGTTCGGTGTCAAGACCAAAATCCGACCGGCTGTTACGTATCAGTACCCGGAGGATCCGCGTCCCGTCCACCATAGAATCAGGGGAAGACACCGTTTGACTGTCAAGCAGGACGGTTCTATGCGTTGCACAGCCTGTATGCTCTGCGAGACGGTCTGTCCCTGTGATTGCATTCACATCATCCCCGGCGAGTCACCGGATCCGAACGTCGAAAAGTTCCCTGAGCAGTTCACGATCGATCTACTGCGCTGCTGCTACTGCGGTTATTGTGTCGAAGCCTGTCCGATGGATGCGATCCGTATGGATGTTAAGGAAACCGAAATGGCTGGATATACCCGGGACATTATTATGACCAAGGAATTTCTGCTTGGTCAGACAGATGAGAAGCCTTGGGAGAAATGGATGCCTGAGATATTTGAGAGTGAGGAGAAATAATTGTCTTTATTGAAGATAATAGCCTACGGCGATCCGATACTCAGGAAACAGTCTGGACGGATTGAGGAGATCGACGACGAGGTCAGACGGTTGGTTGATGATATGATCGAGACTATGAAAGCCGCTAAAGGGGTCGGTCTCGCCGCACCACAGGTGGCGGTTTCTAGGATGCTGTTCGTGGTTGACTGGTCGCTGCTTGAAAATGAGGAGATCAGAGATGAAGGCGTTGTCGCATATATCAACCCGGTAATCCTCAGTGCGAGCGAGGATAAAGTGACTGAGGTTGAAGGATGCCTGAGCCTACCGGAGGTTACCGCCGAAGTCGGGCGCTCCAACAAGATTGAGCTAAGCTATCAGACTTTCAACGGCAAGGAAGTCAGGAAAGAGTTGACCGGCTATCCGGCGCGGGTTATCCAGCATGAATTCGATCATCTTCAGGGGATACTGTTTATCGACAGATTATCCGGTTCGAAGAGGGCAAAGATCAAGGGGAAGTTACAGGACATCCTCGCCGGTCGCATCAAGCCGTTTGACGGAACTCAACCGAATCAGAAAACCTTCGATAATACTGAAGCCCGTAACGGTATAGCTAATTTGTAAGCAGGAGTATTGATGGATATACAGCGCGAATCAATGGATGTTGATGTTCTGATCGTCGGAGCAGGTCCGGCGGGACTTACGGCGGCGATACATCTGACTGATCTGATTGAAAAGGCGCGCGAGAAAGGCGAGCTTAAAGGCGCTGCCGCATCCGATGAGTTTACGTTAATGATTATTGAAAAGAGCGCTGAGGTCGGTGATCACATGCTGTCCGGAGCGGTTCTCGATCCCCGAGGGCTGGACGAATTGGTACCCGACTGGAGGGTTGGCGAACCATCGTTCATCACTCCTGTTAAATCAGAGGGTATGTATTACCTGACTGAAAAGGGCAAGTTTCGATCTCCCTATATTCCTCCGGCAATGGACAATCACGGCTGCTATATCGTGTCGCTTAATCAACTTGTCAAGTGGATGGCAAAGATCGGCGAGGGAAAGGGGGTCGAGGCGTTCACCGGCATGGCAGGACGAAGCCCGATTATTGAAGATGGTTTGTTCAAGGGCATCGTTACCGATGATAAAGGTATGGACAAGGATGAAAATCAGAAGAGCAATTTCGAACCGGGTATGGAACTGCGGTCAAAGGTTACGATTCTGGCTGAAGGACCGCGCGGCTCGTTAACAAAGGAAGTAGCTGATAAACTTGGTCTTAATGAAGGGCGAAATCCGCAGAGCTACCTGACCGGCGTCAAGGAGTTGTGGGAGATACCGGCAGGCAGGATTAAGAAGGGAACGGTTTATCACACACTCGGCTATCCACTCGGCACTTCACAGTATGGCGGATCCTGGATTTATGCCATGTCTGATGAGCTGCTCTCGATCGGTCTTGCGTCAGCGCTCAATTACCCGGATCCGCGCTTTGACCCACACGGTGCTTTCCAGGATTTCAAGAACCATCCATGGATAAAATCGCTGCTGGATGGCGGGAAGATGGTCAAGTATGGCGCCAAGACAATATCCGAAGGTGGTTATTTCGCTATTCCGCAGCTCTACCACGATGGATTATTGTTGATCGGAGAGAGTGCCGGATTCCTCAACAGCATGCGTCTTAAGGGCATCCATCTCGCCATTAAAACCGGAATGTTGGCTGCGGAAACTACCTTCGAGGCGTTGACGCAGGAGGATTATTCCACCAAGTTACTTTCCAGATTTGACAGCCAGGTTCGCAAGAGCTGGGTGTTCACCGAGATGTGGCGGGTGCGCAATTTCCACCAAGGTTTCGAGAAGGGTATGGTCGCCGGAATGATTCACACCGGCGCGCAGATGATAAGCGGCGGCAGGGGATTCAAAGCCCGTCTGACATCCACGGAAGACCGTCTGCACATGCGGAAGTTGACCGAAATGCCGTCAGCAAGACTTGCCATTGAACGGAAATTTGACGGCGAGTTGACGTTTGACAAGCTGTCCGACGTATATGCTTCCGGCACACGCCACGAGGAGAATCAACCGCCGCACCTGCATATCGCCGACATCAGCATCTGTAACGATCGCTGCACCGAGGAGTACGGCAATCCCTGCCAGCATTTCTGTCCGGCGTCCGTTTATGAGATGGTCGAGGATGAAAACACCGGTAAGAAACAACTGCAGATCAACGCTTCAAACTGCATCCACTGCAAGACATGCGACATAGCCGATCCTTATGGTATTATCACTTGGGTGCCGCCGGAAGGGGGTGGGGGACCGGTGTATTCACAGATGTAAGACTGAATACGATCGATTATCACTGCAATTTACGACAGGGCGGACCGAAAAGTCCGCCTTTAGTATTAAAATGGTTGACTTTTCAGGAATAGGTATTAAATTCCTATATTGAATTGAAATTGCCACTTTGTGAATCATGTTTATTTTAGAGAGTATTAACAAAGTACTGAATCAAATACGTTGTCATTCTTAACAAAGTGAAGAATCTTACATATATGTGTTTTTAAGACCCATTACTACCTTCAGGGTAACATCGACTTTATTATTTCCAATTTTAGGGAGGTTGTCATATTCAGGATAACAACACGTGCCGATTTCGACGGTCTTGTTTCCGCTGCATTGTTGAGTGTTGTTGAGGATGTTGATCGATATCGGTTTATAGAACCCGGACCTTTCCAGCATGGAGAATTCGATGTTACACCGGAAGACATCATTGCCAACCTGCCCTACCGTGAAGGATGCGCTATCTGGTTCGACCATCATATCTCCAACAAGCTCGACCATGATTTTCGCGGTTCATGGTGGATAGCGCCATCTGCAGCAAGGGTAATTTACGAGTATTACACCGACAGCAGCCTTGAAGAGTATGATGAACTTGTGGGTATCACCGACCGCATCGACGGCGCGACCCTGACAGAGGCTGAGATAGGTGATCCGCATGGATACATCCTCGTTTCCATGACTATCGATGGAAAAAGACAGGAGGATGAGTCCTACTGGCTGAAGCTTGTAGAGCTTCTGCGCGCCAACGATCTGAACGCTTTGTTGGCTGACGAAGATGTGAAGAAACACTGCTTCAAATACCAGGAAGTCAATGTTGAATACGGCGAAGCTATCGGTCTCTATTCCGACATGGAAGACAACATACTCGTAACTGATTTCCGTCGAAGGTGGCACGGCGAGCGGGGTAATCGTTTTCTTGCCTACACGCTGTTTCCCGAATGTGATATCTGGGTCAAGATTATCGATTATCCGGATGACTCGAACACTGCCCTGATTTCGGTCGCTCACAGCATCTTTAAGCGGACGTCGGATATCAACGTGGGTGAATTGATGAGAAGATATGGTGGAGGTGGTCACAGGGGCGCCGGAGGATGTCGCTTGCCAAAATTGGAGGCAGAAAAAGCATTCCGTGAAATTATCGAAGCATGTAAACGTTCTTAAAGCAATAAATGAATAAATCAACTGAAATACGAAACCAGTTTTTAGAATTCTTTCGTGATAAGGGACATACGGTTGTACCCTCAGCGCCTGTAATTCCCACGGATGATCCGACATTACTATTCACCAATGCCGGTATGAACCAGTTCAAGGATGTTTTTCTTGAACAGGGTTCAAGACCCTATACCCGTGCCGTAGATTCTCAGAAATGCATCCGTGTTTCCGGCAAGCACAACGATCTGGAAGAGGTAGGTCCCTCACCCAATCACCACACGTTCTTCGAGATGCTCGGCAACTGGTCGTTTGGCGATTATTATAAACGTGAAGCAATCCAATGGGCGTGGGAACTTGTCACAGGCGTTTGGCATATCGATCCTGCTCGTCTTTACGCAACCGTTTATGAGGGTGACGATGATATTCCGCCCGATGATGAAGCCCGCAACGCATGGTTGGAATTGACAGAAATCGGAGAGACAAAGATATCCTATCACGGTCGCAAGGACAATTTCTGGGAGATGGGCGACGTCGGACCTTGCGGACCCTGCAGTGAATTGCACTATGACATGGGTCCGGGATTCTGCAATCGGAAAGATGAAAAGAATCATATCTGTGAAGTCAACGGCGACTGCGGACGGATTGTTGAGCTGTGGAATCTCGTTTTCATCCAGTATTTCAAGGATGATGCCGGGAAGCTTTACCCACTGCCACACCGTCATGTGGACACCGGTGCTGGCTTTGAAAGATTCCTGAGGGTGCTTGAAGGTGTCGGTTCCAACTACGAGACTGAGCTGTTCAAACCGATGCTCGCTGAACTGATACGGCTTTCGGGTGTTGACTATTCACGAGGAGACAGCGGCATCCCTCATCGCGTAGCAGTAGATCATGTCAGGTCGCTGGCGTTCTCGCTGGCAGACGGCGGGCTGCCTTCCAACGAAGGACGAGGCTATGTCATCCGCCGTATTCTGCGCCGTGCCGCGCGTTACGGGCGGGAGATCGGGCTCGAAACACCATTTCTTTACAAGCTCGTCGATCCGTTGGTTGAGGTTATGGGCGATGCGTATCCGGAACTCAAGGATCGTCACAGCCATATCGTCGGTGTAATAAAGGCTGAAGAGGAGAGCTTCGCCAGGACGCTTGGTAGAGGTCTGGAGTTATTCGGCGGTATCCTCGAAAAGGTTATAAAGCAGAAGAGCTCAATAATCCCTGGTGCTGATGCCTTCAAACTGTATGATACTTATGGATTTCCGTTGGATCTTACCGAGTTGATGGCTCGCGAGCGCGGATTGACTGTCGACTTAAAACGTTTCGACAGTCTCATGAGCGAGCAGCGAGACAAAGCCAGGGGGGAAGAGAAATTCGTGACTACCTCTTCGGCTGAGTTTGCCACAGGATTAAAAAGCGAATTCGTGGGATACAATCATCGACGAATAGAAGCCAGTATTATCGCGGTGGATAAGCATAAGGATTCGGTTGAGATAGTGCTGGATAAGACCCCCTTCTATGCTGAAGCGGGTGGGCAGGTTTCAGATCACGGTTGGATAAAATGGAATGAAAGTACAGTTGAGGTAATGAAAGTTACACGCAACGGTGATATAATTTCGCATAATTGCCTTTGGAGTGGTGAAAATCCTCCTGAGTTAGGAACAACTGTTATTGCTGAGATCGATTGGACGCATCGACTTCCCACTCAATATAACCACACAGCTACGCATTTACTCCATAAAGCCTTGCGTAGGTATCTTGGTCAGCATGTCAACCAGGCGGGTTCACTGGTGGCGTCCGACCGGATGCGCTTCGACTTCACGCACTTTGAGAAGCCATCGTCTGATATATTGAAGCAGGTTGAACTTACGGTCAACAGAGCGATTCGAGATGATTATCCGGTAAGATGGTATGTTATGCCATATAAGGAGGCTATTGAGAGCGGGATAACCGCACTGTTTGGTGAGAAGTACGGCGATGAGGTGCGGGTTATTCATATCGGATCGGACGAGGAGCCCTTTTCCAGAGAACTTTGCGGCGGCACTCACGTTGAACGGACGGGGCAGTTGGGGCTGTTCCGGATCGTTTCAGAGAGCGCTGTATCGGCTGGTGTGCGGAGAATTGAAGCTGTTACGGGTGAAGTCGCGGTTGATATGGCAATGTCCGAGCGACAGAAACTCGAACGGGTCAGCGACCTGCTGGGCTCGCACGGCAGCGATCCGGTTGAGAAGCTTGCCAAGACCCTTGATGAAAGGCATACTCTCGAAAAGGAGTTCGAGATACTTCTCGAAAAATGGGCGGACGGCACAGCCGCTGATCTGATTTCATCCGCTGAAATTCTGGATGGTGTGAAGGTAACAGCACATCTATTTGACGGTTTGGAGATGGATCGCATGAAGATGATTGGCGACCGGATCAGAGCGCGGGACAGCCATACGGTTGCGCTCTTAACCAGCCCAGTTGCATCGGGCGCCGGTCAACTCTGCTGCGTGGTTGGGGATGCGTTGCTCAAGCAGGGAAAATTGAAAGCCGGCGAACTCATAGGCAAGGCTGCCAAGCTCACTGGCGGTGGAGGCGGCGGACGACCGCACATGGCAACGGCAGGCACAAAATATCCGGACAGGTTGTTGTCCGCTGTGGAGGGATTTACGGCTATCGTAAAAGAAGCATTGGGTGGAAATTGAGCTTATTCGAACGTCTTTTTCCCGCTGACAGGAAGGCACGGCTCTGGGTGTTGATTGACCCGGATAACGCGCCTGCGGACGATCTGGCTGAGACAGCGAAAGCTGCGGAAAAGGGTGGAGCCGCGGTGATCCTGGTAGGGGGGAGTATGCTCGTCAACGAGGCGTTTGATAGCGTCATCCGGACCATAAAGACAGCATCGGATCTACCGGTGATTATCTTTCCCGGAAATAGCAGGCAGCTATCGAAATACGCCGACGGTATCCTCTTCATGTCGCTGCTGTCTGGTCGAAATCCGCAGTACCTGATCGGTGAGCAGGTTCACGCCGCCCCCATTATCCGCAGAATGGATCTGCCATCCGTTTCCACCTGCTACCTTTTAATTGAGTCGGGAAAAACCACTTCGGCGGAATTCGTATCTGACACTCGTCCCATTCCTCGCAACAAATCATCCATTGCAGTCGTACATGCTCAAGCAGCCGAACTGTTCGGTTTTGCCACGATTTACCTTGAAGCCGGCAGCGGCGCGGAATTTCCCGTACCGGCTGATATGATCAAGGCGGTAGCCGAATCTGTATCGGTACCTGTTATCGTGGGCGGCGGGATAACCAACGCTGAACAGGCGGTAACTGCGGCTAAAAGCGGTGCGGCTGCGGTGGTGGTGGGTACGGTGATCGAACGCAGCGGGAACTCTGTGATTGATGAAATAGCCGGTTCCTTGAAAGAAATTATATTATGATACTGGGGGCACATGTTTCGACCTCAGGCGGCGTTTCAAACGCACCGTTGAACGCGAAAAAACTTAACATTACCGCGTTTCAGATATTCACCAAAAACCAGAACCGTTGGCAGCAGAAGCCACTCGAAATAAAAGAAATCGATCGATATCTGAGGAACTGTGAGGAATGCGGGATAGAGTATACGGTATCGCATGACGCTTATCTGATCAATTTGTGTGCAACAACCGAGGATAACATACGGAAGTCCCGTGACGCGTTTCTCGATGAAATGCAGCGCGCCGACCAGTTGCAGATACCTTACCTGGTGATGCATCCGGGCTCGCATAAGGGTTCCGGTGAAGATGTCGGTCTTAGAAAGATTGCTGAATCGCTAAAAATGCTGTTCGACAGGCAAAGCGACGGCAGTGTGAAGGTGTTGCTCGAAACGACCGCCGGACAGGGCACCAACCTTGGATATACATTTGAACAACTGGCGGAGCTGATCCGGTTAATCGACTGCGACGAGAGGATCGGCGTGTGCGTTGACACCTGCCATATTTTTGCCGCCGGGTACGATATTCGCACGTCCTCTGCGTATGAGAACGTGATTCGCGAGTTCGATGAGGTCATCGGTCTGGACAGGCTTCTCGTTTTTCACTTGAACGATTCAAAGAAAGAACTGGCAAGCCGGGTCGACCGGCATGAACATATCGGCGAGGGTTTGTTGGGGCTTGAACCGTTCAGGTTTCTGATGAATGACAAACGATTTGCCAATGTTCCAGGGATACTTGAGTCGCCGGGTGAGATGAAGGATTTTGAGAAGAATCTGGATGTTTTAAGAGGGTTGATTGGAGTTAGTTAATAGTGGCAAGAACCTGCTTAATCTGCAATAATAATAGATTTAAGGTTGTATTCAATGAATTCGGTATAGATATTCTGCGCTGTAAAGATTGCGGGCATGTCTTTTCTTCGTATGTACTTGATCAAAATTATGATAAATACTTCGGTGATGATATTTTTACAACAGATGATTTGGAATGGTGGGATATAGCACATAAGGATATGTATGACAGTTTCTGCAGGAAGTACATAGAGAACAAGAGTGGCAGACTTTTAGATGTCGGCTGTGGATTGGGTTTCTTCGTTAAACGAGTTGGTGAATATTCTTCCTGGGAGGTTTATGGTTATGAGATAGCAGGATCCGCAGTTGATTATGCTCGTGATGTATTGAAACTTGATAATATATTCAATGGCAGAGTAGAGGGATCAAATTTCCCATCCAATCACTTTGATCTCATTACTATGTGGGATGTTATCGAACACCTGCCTCAACCTGATATAATGCTATCATACTTATATGGGATTTTAAAACCTGATGGTATATTGTTTCTCCATACACCTAATGTAGTTATTCAATTGGCAAAAGCGAGATTAAAGAGATTAATGCGAGGCATGAGAGCTGAAGTGCATTACCTTGAACCGAAAGATCACATGCATATTTATTCTATGAAGACAATAACCAGGTTGTTGAATCGAAATGGATTCAATAGGTTGAAATTTACACATCTTGACCCGATCCAAAGCGTGTCCGGAAGTCGAAAGCGACAGTTGGTATTTGCTAAGAACCTCTGGTATGGAGCATCCAAAACTCTATTTCAACTTTCTTTTGGTCGACTCAATTTTGATAATCTCTTTATTGAAGCGGTTAAATAGTTCGATATGTCTCCTAATCGAGCTTTAAGCATCACGTCTGGTGAAACCATCCTTTTAATCCAGCTTCGTGCCATGGGGGATACGCTTTTATTGACTCCTTTGATTAGGTCACTTAAACAATCATATCCTGAAGTTCATATCGACGTCCTTGCTGAACTACTTCCGGCGCAGGTTTTGGAGAACAATCCATATATCAGGAAAGTCCATTTAGCGCCCCGGCAGGGTTCAGGTTTCCAGAAATATATTTCACTACTGCGAATGCTTCGGCGTCAGAGATACATGCTGGCGATAGATTTCCTCAGTACGCCCGGCTCGGCACTTCTGACGAAACTGTCGGGTGCAGAAAAACGTATCGGCTACCGGCTTCGAGGTCGTACCTGGGCGTATAACCATCCAGCCAAACGTCGTATACAGCCGGTCTATAATCCCCTGACAAAGTTTGATTTAGTCAAGGCTCTAAATGTTGAGCCGGACAGCCTGGAACTTGATATTTTCATCGACGCGGAAGCGGAGAGATTTGCTGAAAACGCCTGGTATGAGTTCGGCTTTGATGATTTAACTACAGTCTGTGCGCTGGCGCCCTGGTCGAAGCGAGCCTGGCGCAGGTGGGACATCAGCACCTGGCTGGAGGTCATGCACCGGATTTCATCAAGGAATCCTGTTAATTGGCTGTTGTTCGCCGCAGGAAGTGAAAGAGCAGAACTGAACGAGTTGGAGAACGCTCAAGATATTGATGTCCATTGGGCTGGTACGAAGCATTTACTTCAAGCTGCGGCATTGATGAAACGCTGCCGAGCCATGCTCTGCGCTGACAATGGCTTGAAGCATATCGCGGTTGCCGTTGGACTGCCTGCACTTACTATCTACACCGGTTCCGATCCTCAAGTATGGAATACGCCGAATGATCTACGGTATCCCTTCTTTGATCTGCGCGATTTTTATGACAAAGAGAAAACGATAGAGAAAATTTCAAAAAGATTCAAGCAATTGCACTGATCCAACGATAACTCCCATTTGTCATTCTGAACGAAGTGAAGAATCTACAACTGGATATGCATTTTAAGTTTAATACGGAGATTCTTCACTTCGTTCAGAATGACATCGACAGAGAATCGCAATTATTTAAATTCAAAATGCTTATTAGATTGTCTTTGGATTAGGGCAATTATATTAGAAACATGAAACAATTAGATAAATTAACATATAAGAACAGGTCGATTACAGCACGCTTGATGCTGGGAAGTCTTCTGTTTTTTGCAGCGATCCAGATTTATAGCCTTGCTCTTCAGCAAATTCTGGCAGTAATAGTTATTATTTTAGGGATTATTCAAGGATTCCGACTGCTCGGACGTAATGAGAACAGGATTGTGAGACAGATCGGTATTGCATTTCTGCTCTTCATAATTCTGCGCATGGTCAGCGTTCTGTACAGCCCGAACCGTGAAGACGGCATAAATGAATTACAATTTCCTATAATGGCACTGGTTTTTATCGCATTGGCTGATTGGCGCAGCTATTTAAATATCAAGGATGTTAGAAATTTCAATGCAGTGTGGTTCATCGCGGCTGTTTTGGCAGCAGTTATCGCTATTGTGAAATACACCTATGGACTTGAGGCAAGGATCGGTCCGCCTTTCGGACCAATAATTGTCCAATCTGATGGATTAATACAAGGGAATTACGCCACATTTTCCAAGTTTTTAACAATTACAATACTATATTTTGGTATGGGTTGGTTGATACAATCAAGTCTGAAATCAGTCTATATCCGGCTATTCGGCTTAGTTATTCTCGGAGTGGGTTTGTTGCTGACATTCAGTCGTTCATGCTGGCTGGCGGTGACACTTGTATTAACGGTGATGTTATTAAAACGCCGTCCCAAGCTTATTGGTTTGATAATTTCCGTGGTTATTGCCGTAATCTTAATCATCCCAAGCGGTCGAGATCGAATTGCGCAGAGCCTGTCGCCTGGTGAATGGTCAAGCGGGAGGGTGGAACTGTGGCGAGTTGCGTTCGAACATTCGGGTGATCATATTATATTCGGTCACGGACTGGGATCATTCGGAACACTGGTAACGCCCGAAGTTAGAAGCAAGCTGCCGGATACCGGTGTTGGCGACTGGCACAATCAGTTTTTACAGATATTCATGGAAAACGGTCTTATCGGATTGCTTGTTTTTATCTGGTTAATCTTCGCGTTTTTCATCGGTTGTGCTGAAATGCTCAAGAAAACATCGAATCCTGAAGCGAGAAATGCCGCCTTAGGAGGAATTGCATTACTGTCAAGTTTTATTGTCATAAGTTTATTCGACAATACGCTTAATTCACCACATGTTAACATCAGCTTCTGGTGTCTGATGGGATTGACTGTAGGGTGGATGCGCTATGAGAGTTGGAATTGAACGGTTGAACCGCATTTCAATAGCCATAATCGCCCACAACGAATCGGCGGGTATCGCTCGAACACTTGCCAGTGTCGAATGGGCTGACCAGATCGTTGTGGTGGACTGCGATTCCAAAGACGCGACCGCAGAAATTGCACGAGAGGCGGGAGCGGAGGTAAACCACGAGCCTAATCGGACTAATCTCAATATAAACAAGAACATCGCTATCGACCATTGCAACGGTGACTGGATACTGATTCTCGATGCCGATGAAATCATTCCTTACGACCTTGCCGGTGAGATGCGTGTTATTGTAAATGAGGGGAAACACGACGCTTATCTGATCGCCCGTCGAAACAACATACTCGGACGATGGCTGAAGCACGGCGGACAGTATCCCGACTGGCAGCTCAGGCTCTTCCGACGAGGCTGCGGTCGTTTCCCGACGAAACATATTCACGAAAGGATTAAGGTCGAGGGCAGCATAGGCAGGTTACACTGCCCGTTCGATCATTACCCTTATGATAACATGGATGATATGATTCGCAAAGGGAGATTCTATGTGGAATTTGAGTCCAACTATCTATATAATAAAGGTGTAAGAATCTCATCAGTTGGGCTGATTCTCAAAGCTGGTATAAACCCTGCCTTGAGATTCATTCGACGTTACCTGTTCAAAGGAGGTTTTCTGGACGGAGTGCCGGGACTTATAACTGCATATTTAGATGCCTGGAACCAGGCGGTGCGCTGGTTGTGGTTGTGGGACATCCAGCGCGAAGTGGAAGCGAAGGAGGAAGCCTCGTGAAGCTGCCCAAGGGTGAACGGACGCCGATGCTGGAACAGTATATGGCGATCAAGCGTCAGTATAAGGATGCGATACTGTTCTACCGGATGGGTGATTTCTACGAGATGTTCTACGAAGACGCCCAGACTGCCAGCGAAGTTCTCGGTCTCCGACTAACCTCCCGCGCCCACGGTAAGTCGGCTAAGGTTCCGTTGGCTGGATTTCCATATCATCAACTTGACAACTACCTGACGAAGATGGTCGATGCCGGTTTCCGCGTGGTTATCGTCGAGCAGGTAGAGGATCCGAAGCTCGCTAAAGGACTGGTTAAGAGGGATGTTGTCCGAATCGCCACCGCGGGCACGAATCCTGCGGCTGTCGACCGCGATGATCCGACGTCTGAGCGTATTGCAGCTCTGATCCGCGGTGAGGAAACCTGGGGGTACGCCTGGGCAAATGTGGCGACGGGTGAATTCTTAACCGGTGAGTTCACCGATGACGAGTTGAGCTTCATATCGGGACAGGTGGACCCGGTGGAACTGGTGGTTCCGGAAGCTGACCCGCGCGTCGGACCTAAACCCGGCGGAAGAGCTAATCCACCGATGGTGAGTAAACTGGTCGATTGGGTCTGGGAAATCACTTTCGCCCACAAGACTCTCGTCGATCATTTCGGAACCGTCGGTCTGAAGGGATTTGGCATCGAGCATCTGAATCTGGCAGTATCCGCGGCAGGAGCGCTGCTTTACTACCTCAAGGGGAACCTGAAGAGCGAAGCCAATCATCTAACAAGCCTTTCACACACCGACGTATCCGGCAGGCTGTATATGGAGCCTTCAACAAGGCGCAACCTCGAACTCACCGAATCACTATCCGGCAACCCGCGTGCAACCCTCTTCGCGGTTATCGACCATACAGTCACAAGCTCAGGGAAAAGACTGCTCTATAACCGGCTGTTGGAGCCTCTCGCCGACAAGGGTAGAATCGATGAACGGCTTGACAGCGTCGATGAGCTGAAAAACAATCCCAATATGCGTTCACGGCTGAAAAGCTTGCTGAAACAAGCAGGTGACTTACAGCGATACCTGGCGCGGCTTGCCACTGGAAGAGGTTCAGCGCGTGATCTGGTGGCAATTCGGGAAACGCTGGCTATTATACCTGATTTTCGCGATACCCTGGAGGGTGTGAGTTGCAAGCTACTTCAGTCATTGACTGGACGGTTGGAACTGATTCAAGAGTTACGAAAGTCGCTGGATGTTGCGCTCGTCGATAATCCACCACTATCAACTACAGAAGGCGGCATGATTGCTGATCGTTATGATGTCCGCGTTGATGAATTAAGGCAAATTCAGGATAGCGGAAGGTCGTGGATAGAGGATTACGAGCGACGAGAGAGAAAGCGCACCGGCATCAGCAATCTGAAGGTCGGGTTTAACCGTGTCTTCGGGTATTTCATCGAAGTAACCAAGTCGCATCTGGACAAGGTGCCCGACGATTACTTACGCCGGCAGACCCTGGTTTCAGCCGAAAGATACACCACGCCTGATCTGAATGAATACGAAGAGAAGCTGTTGGGTGCCGAGGACGAAATCAACCGCTTGGAGAGCGAGATATATCGGCGTTTGCTTGACCAGACGCTTCAATATTCACGGGAGTTGCAGGAAAACGCGCTGGTTCTGGCGGAACTGGATGTAACCGGAGCACTGGCGGAGTTGGCTGAGAGTGAGAATTACTGCCGCCCTCAAATCGAAGCCGACGGGCGCATCGAGATCCGCGACAGCCGACATCCGGTGGTTGAAAAGTTGCTACCACCGGGTGAACAGTTCATTCCCAACGATCTTGAACTTGGGGGGGAGGATTACTTCATCCTGATTCTGACCGGTCCCAATATGGCTGGGAAATCGACATATCTCAGACAGATCGCGCTTACTGTCATTCTGGCGCAGATGGGATCGTTCGTTCCGGCTCGCGAAGCTAGGATCGGATTGGTGGACAAGCTTTTCACTCGCATCGGCGCGCTGGACAACCTGGCAGGTGGTGAATCGACCTTCCTCGTTGAAATGCATGAGACCGCTTCGATATTGAACAATGCGACGAATAAATCGCTCGTACTGTTCGACGAGATAGGGAGGGGAACATCCACGTTCGACGGTCTCAGCCTGGCTTGGGCAATTGTCGAGTTCCTGCATCAGAATCCCAAACTCAAGCCTCGCACCCTGTTTGCAACCCATTTTCACGAGCTGGTTGACCTTGAGAAGTATCTCGCGGGTGTGGTAAATCGAAACGTGGCGGTACGTGAATACAGTGACAGGGTTGTATTCTTGCGCAGGATCGTTCCGGGTGGCTGCGACCGGAGTTTCGGTATTCATGTCGCACAGATGGCTGGACTTCCACCTGATGTAGTTGAGCGTGCGAGGGAAGTTCTGGTGAATCTCGAAGCCAATGACATGAATCCGATAGGCGATACTTCCAATGATAAGGTCAAGAAACCCACCGAAGATAAAACAAAGGCGCAGAAAGGCAGGGGCAAAACGCTGCCCAAGCCGCATATCGCTCAGCTTAGTTTGTTTGACCCGATCGAAAGGAAATTGCGCGAGTTGTTAAAGGATGTTGATACCGATAAAATCGCGCCGATGGATGCGTTGAAGATATTGGTGGAGTTAAAGAAAGTATTATAGTAGACGGTACAATCCTGTGCCGTTTAACCCGACAGGATTGTCGGGTCTACTGAAATTTAAGGAGTTCAGAAAGAATGATAAAGTTGCCTCCAGATGTTAAAGTTACTGAAATATCCATTGAAGCAAGATACAAAGGGGTATTACACGGTCTCCTGACCCGGATTAAAGGACTGTATGATGCTATCTACGACAGGTACGGCGAAGATGGTTTGGATCTTATCCGCGAGGTAAGTTCATCCTACGGCAGAAGCATCGCTTCAAAGGTGCGTGGTGATGGGGATCCCTGGTCGATAAAGGATGTTGGTTTGTACCTGGTTAAGGTTTTCAACAACATGCGCTCAGAAGGAGAAGTTACCGAGTTCACCGATGAAAGGGTTGCCATAAAGGTTCCGCTGTGTCCTTATCCTTTTGACAAGGTTGAAATCTGTCAGGCTCATACCTCCATGGAACGAGCGCTGGTCCAAGGACTTAATCCTGATCTTGATTATGAAATCGAGCTGAGCGTTCCGGCGGGCGATCCATTCTGTCTGCATGTTTTGAAGAAACGCACGGATGCGGAGTTATATAAAATGGATTAACTTCCTTTCAATTTCTTCAATTCTTTAACCAATCCGATAGTTACTTCATGTTTCGGGTTGATTTCCAA
>CAYYHI010000004.1:0-46895 GCA_964471745.1 uncultured bacterium
CCTATTATATTGGGTTGAACTGTATTCCCAACCCATTTTAGTATATCACCACTTATTAATATCCTATCTGATATTCCTCTCCCAATACGAATGATATGTATTTTGGAATCCAAACCAACTGTTATCTCATTTCGAGTATTTACATTCCCATTATTATCAATACTATATTCTAATAATACATCGTTTATCTTATAAGGTTTATGTGGAGTTCTATGTAACTCCATACCAATAAGTGCTTCGCCATTCCACTTATAAACTGTTGCTTGCCTTCCTCCATATTCGATTAGTTCTCCTCCAATAATCTCAACCGTTCCTTTAAAAATACCATCTCTTTCCAAAAATATCTTTGGTTCTCCATCAATAATTCCTATTAATTTATACCATAGAAAGGACCCACTACCGGTATTTTCATACAGCAAAAGCAAGTTCTCTTCTAAAGAATTTATTCTCACAATCAACTGTTTTGACTCAATACTTATAAGGTCAGAATATACAATAGTCCATTTGTGTATCTCTCCATTATAAGAAAACAAATTAATCTCTTTCTTTATCTTATTTTGAATATTCCTCTCTATTATGGCTATATAGTCCATATTATGAGTGTTACTCATGAATGCTGTCAATACAGTATCAACAACAACTCCTTTTCGTAAATGTTCGTCGATACTAAAGATGGGTATATATTCCTTTTCGCAGTTTGTGAACACATAAACGAAAATGAATCCTATCCCAATGATAAATAATATCCTCTTCATTTTGTACTCCTTCATTAATTTAACCCTAAACCAGAATCCGTTTACGGTCTCTCTACTCTGGCATGCGAGGACGCTCGCTAACACCAGTAAAGTCACCAACTAAAGTCAGCGCTCCCCGGAAGGGCGGGAACGGAGTCCCACCCCACCATGCCGGTGTTCCTGAATGGGCGGGCACGGAGTCCCGCTCCACCATGTCGCCGACTGAAACCTTTCCCTGCAATCGCAGGGATCGGCGCTCCCAATTATTTCTTGCTCACTTGCTCACTTGATTACTTGCTCACTTTTCCGCCACCCCTTCTCCAGCATCCCCAGCGTCTCTGCCATCTCCACCGTTTTCAACGCCCGCTTGACTACCGGCGGATCGATCATCTTGCTGCCCATTGAAACAACACCCAATCCCTCCTTTTCAGCTTTTTCAAAGGCGAGAACGATCTTACACGCTTTCTGTATCTCTTTATCTGTCGGAGCGAACGCATCGTGAATCACGGCAATCTGACGCGGATGGATGCAGCCCTTGCCGTCAAAGCCGAGCCCCTTGGCTTCGATGACGCTCTCTTTAAGTCCTTCCATATCGCCTACATCGGAGAATACCGTATCAATAGGCTGTATTCCCGCGGCGCGAGCGGCATTGACGATAATTGAGCGCAGCCAGAAGCTCTCGCGACCCTCGTTGGTGCGCTGAGTACCGATGTCCGCAGTGTAGTCCTCCAGACCGAGCGCCAATGCTACGTTATTCGGTGAAACCTTGGCAATTTCGTACGCTTCTATGCCACCCATCGCCGATTCGATGATCGGCATGAGGAAAGGACCATCGCTGCGGTCGCCTCTCCGCAGGCGACCGTCTTTGTCGGCGTTGTCATCCGCGGAAGGGTGAATACGCGCAAGTATTGCATTGATTATTTTATCGACCGCTACAACCTGGTCAGGATGCTCAACCTTCGGGATCAGAACCACGTGAACATTGTGCGGAATAATCCAGGCGAGGTCTTCGAGACCGGCGTCGCCTTGGTTGATCCTGACCATCCGTTCCGAACCATGGAAGTTTACCTGGCGCAAAGCGTTGCGAACAATAGTTCTCGCTGCGTCTTTTTCTGAAGGAGCGACGGAGTCCTCCAGATCGAGGATTATCCCGTCCGGTTTGTGCAGTCCGGCGTTGATGAAGAACTTGGGCTCATTTCCGGGCAGGTAGAGCCTCGAACGGCGAAAACGGTCGCGGGTTGTTGCATACTTGGCAAATTTCATGGTTACAGGAATATACTGCGGCGTGTTAAGACCTGAGCGCCTGACGGCTGTTTCAATCCTGGCGGAAATCGTGAATGGCAGCGCTCCATAATCCCACAATTCCAGCTTGGCGTGCTTTACACCCAGCTTTGTAAGTATTTCCCGGCATTGTTCCCTGATGGAATCGCCATACATCGATTCCACCTTGCTCTTAAGCGCAATTTCCAGCCCGCCGGCTTCTCGCGGTTCGAATAGTGCCCAGCAGTCGGAGCGAACATCTTCAGCCTTTCTTCCTGCAAAGGCAGGATTTGACATTTGTACTCCTTAAGTGTGAAAGTCGCGTAGGGGTCGATTTATCGAACCCTTTTACCTTACTTTTTATGGGGGTGCTTTATATTTTCATTGTCATTCTGAACGCAGTGAAGAATCTCCAACAGTAGGGGAATAAAACGAGATTCTTCACTGCGTTCAGAATGACATGTAGAGATGCAACCATGATCCGTTCCCTTTGTTATTTCCGCAATTTCTTACATAGATAATCGAGCTGTACATTGTTCTCATTGATCATCTCTTCCGCCAACAGCTTGAGGATTCTTATGTTAGCTGGGTCGGTGTCGTCCATCTGTTCATTAGCCTTGTCGAGTTTTGTCTGAAAGCGGTAGTATCTGGTTGAATCACCTATGGTCGGCAGCAGTTGACGCATCTGGTAATCCACCGCCGTGCTTGTACCGTGCAGTACCATATCGAGCAGGTTGCGACCCCACTGCAGCACGTTCCACTCCCTTACTTCCTCGTAGATTTGACGATGCTTGGCTTTGCCTGTTCCAAGTGACACAACAAGGAAATCCTTTGAGTCCGGGTATGTACTCCTGGCTTCCGCATAAGCGCATAAGGTCGGATTACCTGCGAAAATAAGACCGTCCAGCAGTGCGTAATAACCTGCTACACCTTCAGTCTCCAATTTGAAAGGCTCGAAAAATACCGGAGCCGTTGATGTGGCGCGAGCAGCATCTTTCATATAAAAATCGTAATCCGGTGATTTGCGAGCCTTTGAACTCTTGAAAAATACCGGTCGCTGTCTTTCAAAGTCATAACTGGTCACCAACACATCAGTAATCGCATCCTTAAGACGCGCTGTGTCAAAGTATTCCTCGAAAACGGATACCATTCCATCGGATGGATACTTAACCTCTTTGAAGGGGCTTAAGGCTTGTATTTTAGTCCATTTACTCTTTGGGAATATAACTTCACATTTCTCTTCATACAGGCGGATCAGTTCACTTGAACTATATTGGGATTGTGAATCAGGTCCGGGCTTGGTTAAAGCCAGCGCCAGTACACCTCCGGTTGAAGTGCCGGCTATTAGATCAAAGAGTTCATGTATCCGGCTTCCGGTACGATTCTCGATTTCAGCCAGGATCATGGACGGAATAATGCCTCGTATGCCGCCGCCGTCGATTGACAGTATCTTAATCGTCTTTGCCATGATAATGAAAGATATAATGAAGATTCGTATTCGGCAAGCTTTGAATGTTATCTACAAGGAGTTCGATGACGATATTCGTGGAATTCGGTTAACCGGAATGCGTTTCAAACAACCGATTACAGTTTACGATTACCGCCTCTTTCACTTCATCCTCGGAAATGCCCTTCAATTCCGCAACAGCCTTCAGAGCAACAATCAGATTTACCGGTTCGTTACGCTGATTAGATGCCGGTCCCAGTACCGGACTGTCGGTTTCGAGGAGGATTGCCTTGAGCGGCAGCTTCTTTACGAGCTTCTGTTTCTGGCGTGATCTGATAACCGACGGCGGGATGGAGAAATAGTAACCCTCTTCGACTGCCGGCATCGCTGTGGAAGCCTTGCCGTCAAAGGCGTGCAGCAACGCTCGTTTTACACCTGAATTCAGCAGCATATTGATAACGTGGCGACCTGCCGATCTCGAATGTATATTCAGTGGGATATCCAGTTTCCTGCCAAGCTCGATGAAGCGGTTGAATATCTCTCGCTGGGTTGCCCGGTCGTCTTCGTCCTGAACTTTCCAATAATCGAGACCGACCTCTCCGATGGCGACAAATCGTCTCTGATTGTCCCTAATCAGATTCTCGATCGAGCTGGCTTGATCGATATCAAGGATGGTCGGATAAAGACCTGCAGCCGGTAGGATTTCCAGATGTTTTTCAGCCAACTTGAGGTTTGTTAGTGCGTCATCCAGCGTTTCCGCGACCGCAATGATTGACGAGATGCCTGCGTCGCGCGCCCTCTTCAGAACCTCAATGCGGTCGTCATCAAATACCGGGTCACATATATGGGCGTGAACGTCGGTGAGCATCCGGTCTTGTCGGCTGGTTATTTCGCGCTCCAGAGCCCGACGTTGTTTCCGGCTGGATCGCGGAAAAGAGCGTAATTACCGTTATTACCGCCAATCTCGGTTTTCTGACGGATTATCACGCCGCCGTGCTGCACGATTTTCTCAAGCATACCTGGTATGTCTTCGACTTTAATATAAAAGGTCGCCGCCGGGTTTGTTACCGGAGCACCGGCAGTCGTGAAGCCCCCAGTGTAACCGCCGGGGTCCTTCCAGAATAGATAACCGGCATCGTGCGGGGAAGTAGTCCAACCGAAAAGGTCTCCGTAAAACTTTGTACTCTGGGAAAGGTCGACTGCGAAAATTTCGTGATGGCATATCCCACCAACAGGAATGACCATGATGAACTCCTTTTGGATGATTAAATAGAGCCTGTTGAAAAATCATTGATGTGTCATTCCAGCCTTCCAGTCTGTCTGAGAATGTAGAATCAACCGCTGTCATGCCTCCGTGCTTGACAGCTAAATTATTGGTACCACATAAATGGTTGTGTTGACCGCGGTGGGTCGACACCGGTATTTGAACATTCTCAGACACACTGCTTCGCTGGAATGACAAGCAGATAGTAATTACTCATATTCATGTACTTTTTCAACAGGAACTAAATAGTGTCTGCCAACGGATTGATAATGATTTCAATGAGTTTCTTAACAAGCACTGCATATATGTTTGAACAATGAAAAAAGGTTATTATCTTAAATTATACAACCGTTGTAGATCATTTGCAAGTATAATAAACAAACAGGAGGAATAAATGCAGCACAGAAAATCGACTTACCCATTATCCTTGATTGGCTGGCTGCTTGTTCTTACTATCGTTGTTTTACCCTTCGGGGTCTTAGCCGAATTGAAAGAAGGACCGGTGCGTTTTGCGGTTATCGGTGATCGAACAGGTGGTCATACCCCCGGAATCTACGGGCAGATCGTCCAGGAAATCGAGTTGATGAAACCGGATTTCGTAGTGACAGTCGGGGATATGATCGAGGGCTATACCGACGATTATGAAGGTGTCGAGGAGGAGTGGTCGGAATACATGTCGCTTCTGACGCCGCTCACTTCACCGATTTATCACACCCCCGGTAATCACGACGTATGGGACGATAAATCCCTTGAGATGTACCGCCAACAGATCGGTGAAAACTACTATTCGTTTGACTTCAAGAGATTGCACTTTGTTATCCTCGATGTAAGCTGTCTGAATTCGAGTGAGGAACTTCCACAGGATCAGATCACCTGGTTGGAAAAGGACTTGAAGAAACACCGAAAAGCTGCCTATACGTTTGTCATTCTACACAAGCCTTTCTGGATCGAATCAACAGCCAAAGGCAAGGCTGATGTATTGCACGAGATATTCTTAAAACATGGAGTGGATGCGGTGTTTACGGGTCACTACCATACATATTTCAGCGGTGAGTATGACGGTATTACCTACACGAGTATGGGCAGCTCCGGCGGAAGTTGTAAACCTCTGCCGAACGGTCTGAAATACCATTTTGCCTGGGTGACCGTCGATCATAGGGGCATTTCTATCGCTGTAGTAAAGAAGGAATCAATCCTGCCATGGGATAACTTTACCGCCGAGAACCTCCACGCCGTAAACGAACTTCAACGCTATGGTCTGACATTCTTGAACAAGGTACATGTAAGCGAGAACTACGATGTTAAAAGGGCTGTATCCACTTTGATGATACAGAATCCTTCCACCGGCTTCACGTTTACCGATACGTTAAAATGGTCGGTGCCGGATAACTGGATCATCGAACCGGCATCGCAGGTGGTTAATGTTCCTGTTGCGAGCGATTATACCTATGATTTCCAGGTTACCAACACCGGGAGCTTATATCCGGTTCCCGAGGTGTCTCTGGCGTTGAGTTATGATGCTGAAAACAGGTTCAATGTAACAGCGCAATTGCCGCTTGCCAGGGAAACCTATTGTTATCCTGTGGAGGAGAAGCCGGTTATTGATGGTCAGGTTACTGAAGCGTGCTGGACAAAGCCCGTTACAGATTTCTACGCTCCGAGTGGTGAGGCAGCCCGGACCGATTCAACAAGTTTCTACTTTGCCTATGATGATGATAACTTCTATCTGGCGGCGGTTTGCATAGATAAGGATATATCAACTCTGGCTATCAACGCAAAAGAACATGAAGGTGCGGTTTACAACGATGATTGTGTTGGTTATTTTCTGCAGCCCGATCTTAATACTAACAAGGTATACCAGGTCTATTTCAATTCTAAAGGTATTGCCTTTGATGTTAAATTTTCACAGGATGACGAGGAGGAGTGGCAGTACGAACGGGAATGGAATGGGGAGTATGAAGTAAAAACTGTCAAGGCTGAGGATTACTGGAGTATTGAAGCGTGTATCCCGTTGGATCAGTTCGGGGTGATTGTATCGAACCGCTCGATGTGGGGTTTGAATTTCCGGCGCAAGCAGCCGCGTCTTAAGACATCCGCCGACTGGCAACTTCCGATTGCCTACGATCCGAAGACGTTCGGGATACTGTTGATGAGGTGACAGTAGAACACTGGAAGTAAATTATTTTCAGGAGGTAGCATGCAAACGAGATTTATCAATCCAATTGTCCTGACGGGATTATTTCTGTTTTTTCTTCCAACGACACTGCTCAGTCAACCGGAAATCGAGGTCGAGTCGATTGAGATCGATTTCGGCAGTGTAGAGATCGACGAGACAGCTTCGGAGATAATGACCGTAACCAATACAGGTGACGAACAGTTAGTCATTGAAGAAATCGTTATTGACAGCGACTTCTTCAGCGATGAGGATTTTGATGATTTTGGCAGACACCAGACCTACCAGTTTGAATATACAGATTTTACTCATATCATAATAATACGAGAAGCGACTTGGGACGGCGAATGGCTCTCGTTGGATGATGAAGTGGGTGTCTTCACGCCTGATGGTCTCTGTGCAGGAGCTGTTATGGTTGAAGAGGTTGGTGAGATGATCGGAATCATTGCCTACGGAGATGATGGTGAAGGTGGGGAGCTTAACGGTTTTCGAGCTGGTGAAGAATTCGAATTCAGGTACTGGGATTGTTACACTGACTGCGAAGTCATTGCAGATATTGAGTTTATTGAAGGTTCAGAAGTCTGGTTGCGAAACCAGTTCACTTTTATTGAATTAACAGCGGAAGGAGGCTGCCACAGAATCCCTGACGGCGAGGTGATTATACATCCGGATGAATCTGCAGAAATCACGATTTACTTTCATCCTGAAGAGCCAAGAGCTTAAAATGAGGTCTTGAGCATTGAATCCAACGATCCCGAAAGCGAAGTCGTAACCGTTGAATTGAGTGGTTATGGCGGGGACAGTGAACCACCGAGGATCTTTGAACCGTCTGAAGATTCGGAAATAACCGTATACGTCGTGGAGGAGTTCGATCTTGAACTTCACTTGGAGGCGGACGATCCGGATCACGAGAATGACCAGTTGGTCTGGTCGGTAGAGGATGCTGATGACCTACCGGGTGAACAGGGTGATGCGTTGGACTTTCAGGATAACGAGGACGGCAGCGCCGATTTCACTTGGACTGTCGGTGAAGATATGGCAAGTGAAGAACCTTACCGCGTGGTGTTGAGAGTTACAGATCCAGTTGAAGCCTTTGATGAGATTACTATGCTTATTATAGTTAGGAGTGATCCATTACCGCCTCCAGAGGAGATACCCGATCAGGAGCTGTTAGAAGATTCCGATAGAATTATTCTATGCGATCTGGACACATTTGTCGCTGAGGATGATCCCCGCATTTTTACCTTCGATCTTTTTGAAAGCCCGCTGCAGCTTTGTCTTGAGATTGACCCGATGACGAATGAACTGAGTGCATTTCCGGAGAAGAATTTCTGTACGGATGAAGACGGTTTGGAGGTTACAATTCACACTGTTGCTTCTTACATTTTCTTTTACCAGATGGATTTCCGCGTGATCGTGCATCCACTGAACGATCCGCCGGGGGAGTTTAATCTGCTGACTCCCGAAGACAATTACCAGACGCGCAGGTTCGAGGGAGTACTGCACTTCAGTTGGGATGAGGCTTCTCAGAATGAATACGAGGTCGATGATGTTTACTACCGCCTGGTCTTCGGTGAATCAATGGATTCACAAGACAGCTTGGTAATTCATCCTGTGGATGTGAATGAATATGAGATAACAGTTCATGATTTATTAATTCTGTTGGGTGATAATAATATCAGACCATCTTTGCAACTGTTGTGGTGGGTAACTGCAAACGATGATTCAACGGAAACCATGGCAACCAATGCACCGTTCAGTTTGATGAACCTGGCAGTTTCAGGTGAAGATAGAACAGGCATACCTGATAATTTCGTCCTCCTTCCTGCTTTTCCCAATCCGTTCAATGCTCAGGTATCGATCGGTTTCGGATTACCTGCGCGAGGATGGGTGACATTATCTTTGGTCAATTCGAGAGGTCAGTCAATCAGGAGCTTATCACAGATTGGATGGTATTCTGCGGGTTACCAGATGATAGGGCTTGATCTGGAAGGTTTACCCGCAGGCAGTTATTTTCTGCACCTTGATTATAATGGTAGGATGCTAACCCAACCGATTGTGTTGATAAAATAAGTTGATTAAATGCAACAACAATTGCCAGAATATACTAACAATATAAACATCAAAAACACAGAACAATAGATGCGACAATCGTGGGATGAATACTTCCTGATGCTGGCGCGGCACGTGTCGACCAGGGCTACCTGCGACAGGCTTCACGCCGGTTGTGTTATCGTAAAAGAAAAGCGTATTGTTTCGACAGGATATAATGGATCCCTGCCCGGCGCCGATCACTGCGACGACGTCGGGCACTTGATAATGAACGGTCACTGCGTAGCCACCGAACACGCCGAAAGAAACGCCGTGGCTAACGCCGCGCGAGCCGGTGTCAGCACGCTCGGAGCCACCGCCTACATCACCCATACACCGTGCTGGGACTGCATCAAGCATCTAGCGGCAGCGGGTATTAAGAGAATAGTCTTCAAGCTGGATTATCCCAACGCCCAGACGACTCATCCGCCGAATATCGATGAAATACTATATAAAGCAGGAGTAAGGTTTGAAAGGATGAAGGATGAGGGATGAAGGATGAAGAACGGCGTAGTCATGCTGAGGGCAGTGAAGCATCTTAAAGTAAACCACTACCTTAAAAGAACTACCCTGTTTAAATACTTACTGTTTTCAGCCTCTAAAGCTATAAAATACAACCCGCTGCCTATGTTTCCAGCCTTGACCGCGACTGTGTTTTCCATACCGTTACCGACAGTCTGAATGATGGTATCAACCAGCCGACCCTGTATGTCGTAAATAGACAGTTGAACTGGTCGACCGATCGGAGCCCGATATCGAACGGTCAGTTGATCGTTGAACGGGTTGGGGTAGGTGGAGATTTCGTATGCATCAGGTAGCAGGGAAGATGACTTCCGGTCAGGTACCGAATTATCCAATACATTCATGGTTACACGGAGTGTATCTATCCCGCCGCGCTGCTTACCGTCAACGGCGATGTAGCCTTCCAGTATACTCCCCGTATGGAAGCCTCGGGAATCGAAAAAGATCGACACCGGTAGTGAACTCCCAGATTGAACGGCAGCCGATGAAGGGATCAGTTGCGCCCAGTCATGCCTGCGATCAAGGTTGTAAATGACGGTTCTGTTGGAGCCGCCTGTAAACTGCGCAATTACCGACCAGTACCGTGCTTCCCAACCGCCGGAAATGGTCAATCCTCCAGCCCGTTCAGCAAATTCTGAAGGTATGTCAAGCAGGAATTCGGTCTCGCCGGTTTCAGAGTTCATCCTGTGAATCTGGGTGTTGTCGGGACCGTCCCTGCAGAAAAGGTAGAGGTTATAATCATCTTCAGTGTAACTAAGCCAGCCTATTCCATAGATGGACATACCGGGATTTTCATAGCTTACCAGTTCATCACCGTCACGGTTGATCGCAACCACGTCGCTGCGAGCATCAGCTACCCAGAAACGTTCGTTCCTCTCGTCCCAGGCGATGGCACGGCAGTAATAGAACGGTGGTTCCGGAATCCTGACCTGAATCTCTCCCTCCAGGTCGAAGCCGATTATCTCGTTCCAGTCGGATCCATAGATAAGTTCCCCGTCCCAGGCAATGTCGGACATTCCCCGCACGTATTCAACCGGTTGTTCGATAGAATCCACGAGTTCGCCGTCCCGGTTGATGAAATAGATCAGGTTGGGTTGATTCTGCGATATGTGTGCACTGAGGAGCAGATATTCCTCGGAGAGAACAGCTCCTTTAATTTCGGATGCGGATGTCAGTTCACCACCTGACACTGTAAAACGAATCTGCCAGGGATTAAGATGAGGAATCTGGACTAAATCGTTAAATTTGCTTTCATAGGTAAGCGGACCGTTGCCGGAATTGCGGAATTCACCATCAATTTGTTCAAGGGTTTCCTCCGTTAGAGTTACGACAATGTGATCTTCCAGATCGGTCTCAAGATTGCAATAGTAGAGTGGAATATTCAGGTCTGTAACCTGATCCGCACTGACACGCACATCATAAATTGTGCTTTCCAGGTAATCGGGATGATTGATTCTGATTATATATACGAACGGGGGGATGTTTTCGAATCTGAATTGTCCGTTTTCATCGGATGTTGTTCGGATGCCGTGGATGTTGATCACTGCATCCGATACGGGCGTATTGTCTTCAATATCGTATAGATCACCCTCTATTCCGCCGAAATCCTCAGCGGCGTAATAGATGATTGGTAGTTCAACCCGCACCGGATCCGGATTTTCATATTCAAATATCAACCGATTTTCCTGAACACGGTCTCCGGCGTATTCGCTGTGGAAATAAAGTACAATTCTGTCCATCACACCCGGATTAACTGTCAACTGGTGCCGATTGATGGTCAGCCAATCGGTGTCTATTTCAAGCTCGATGCTCGTAAAAAGGACTCCATCGCCGTTGTTGCGAATCAACACAACCTGTAAAGTATCGACATCCGGCTCACTGATCATGAATATCTCATCCGGTTCGAGCGACATGTCCGCCGGCTGCCATTCCGTTACTGTCAAGTTTACCGGAACAACCAACTCCGGATGTTCGGGATCATTTGAACCCAGGACTATATCCTGCGAATACTCACCCGGTTCCGGTGTAATTCGGGACTCGATGGAAAAAAATAAATCCTCGGAGCTGTTTGGTTCGATATGTCCATTAAATTGCTCAAGAATCAGCCAGTTGGAACCGCCGCGGAACCACAAGACAGCGTTGATGAGCAGTTGTGTCATTTCGTCATTGTACTGCACCCAGTCCATTCCCATGTAGACAATCCCGCCTTCACCCAGTCTTCGAGCGGTGATGTTGTTTCCATCCCGGTCGACCGGACAGGTTATCGCCAGCGCATCCTCATCTTCGCAGGTGTGTATATTACTGGATGCAAGCGCCAAATACCTTTGCACGCCGTAGTTAAGCGGATGAACGTCGGCTGCCTCGCACTCTATCCGCAGATTGGCATCTTCTATTTCTATGTGGATAAGATCGGCGCCAGCCAGAAAAGAAGCTGTCTCTCCGTTGCATCCTGCGCCGATTATGTATAAACCGCGTTCAACTATAAACCAGTTCAGTGCTTCACCGAATAATTCACCCGCTTCGGATAACTCCTCTAATGAACCGTATTCCTGGTCGGGAATGATGAGCACATGAGTCATATCAAGCAATTCAGTCATCTCATCCAGATCCAAACCATCGTAGAAAGTAAACCTGTGATCCACTTCCAGCACAGCAAGACTGTTCAACATATTTTGCAATTCCCACTCTTCATCGGTGAACCGTGTCCAGATAAGAATTCTAACGACAGAATCCCGTCTGGGCTGGCGTTGATCGACATCCACGACAAGCAAGCTGTCTCCGTTATTGGCGACATTTATAACCCCAGCGTTACTGACGCCGTGTGGAAGCTCGAAATTGAATTCCGCGGGATCAATTACTATTGAGGGTTGTGCGGAGGCGATGGAAACGATTGCAAGGAATAAGGCGATTAATGCAACCGAGGTTGAAGTTTGTACTACGTTACCGTTTATTTGTATATTTGGGGCTGAACGATTAAGCCGAATCATGATCTGATCTCTTGTAAGTGGTTTGGGTTACGTGTAAACGTCTGTTTGCAGGCTTGTTTTGTTCATCGAAAAAATTCAGCGCTTTCTTGATCTGTTCCATTCCCTGTAGTACCTGGTTTTTCTGGCTGGCAAAGCTGATTCGAAAGCCGTCTTCTACCTCGAAATACTTTCCGGGAGTGACCAGAGTACCATAATCCTGGCTAAGTTTATTAACGAATTCTTCTGAATTCCTTCCATCCTGGAAGCGAACCAGAACTGAAACCCCTGCCGAAGGTGGAGTGTATTCAAGCTGTTGGGACTCAGAAAGAAAGCTCTCGACCAGCTTCCAGTTTTGTTTTGCCCTGTTCCTGGCGAAACTAAGGAGTTTGTTGTTAATCGCATCATTTGACAACACGAGCCAGGCTATGTAATCGCTGATATAGGTCTGGTTTACATGCATGTAATCCATGGCATATTCGATCCTTTTTACGATGTGAGCCGGCGCTATAATCCAACCGACGCGCAATCCATTTAAGCCCCAGACCTTGGTTAAACTACATGTTGAAATTATCCTTTCATGGTGACTCGCGGCACATTCGCTGTCGCCGCTGTCCAAAAAAGGTAGAAAGACCTCATCAACCACGATCCAGTAGTCATAACGTTCTGCGTATTCTGCCAGCTTCAAGTATGTTTTAATTGAATCATAAACTCCCGTTGGATTATGCGGGTTCGAAAGAAGTAAAACCTTGTATGTGTTACGTTTTAATCCGGGATATTCGGGATCGATATGGTATCCGTTCTGTTTTTCCCGCGGTAGACGCAATGATGGCGTTCCCGTGAGAGCCTCGGCAACCTTGACAAATGGTTGATAGCAAGGTGTTTCAATCATGATTTGATCGTCTCTACCAGCGAGGATGGAGAGCAGTGCATAGTTAGCCATACTGGCGCCCGGGGTGATTGCGACATTGCATGTTTTAACTCTATACCGGGAGGCTATTATCTCCTTGAGTGGTTTATATCCGTAGTAATTATCGCCTCTCAGCGGTAGATCATCAACTTCCAGTTTCAGATCGGATAGTTTCTGTGGTCCGTAAATACCGCTGGATGTTAAATCGATCAGGTCTGTCGGCAGGTGTTTGATCCAGTCGAAGAGTTCAATGGTTGATAATTTCACGTTTAGTCGGCTTGTTTAACTACTACTTTAAGAGCTGCTGGCTGGATTTCGATATTGATCTCTCTGTCTGCCGGTTTGGGCGTGCCGTCAACGTGAATATTAGCTTCGTAACGACGCTTGATCCTTATTTGCGAGGCGAGGCGCCGGATATAACCGGGTATATCGGCGGTCTTGCTGCGGAACATATCGTGACTGTATTTCACAGCATTAAGCAGGCTGTGGCGGGGTATCAGGCATATATCAAGCAGACCATCGTCCTCCAGTGCTTCCGGGGCAATGGAGACACCTACGCCATATTCTCGCATGTTCGCGATGGAAAACAACATAGGTCGACCGGTATACTGCCAGTCACCCGGTTCGGAGTTTATTACGATCTCCTGGGGTTCATACTGCAGGAACGTTGATATGGTTACCTGAGCATAGGGGAGAATACCGCGGATACGGTATCCTTCAAAAATAGTGGCAATAACGGCTTCCCAGCCAATTCCACACGAGGTCAGGAAAATATGCTCGTTTACTCGACCGATATCAATACTCCGAAAATGTGGATTTTTAATCACGTTTAATGCTGGTTCCAGCCGCAGAGGAAGTCCCATATTCCTGGCATAACCGTTGCCTGAACCGGTAGGAAGAACACCAAGCGCTGTTTCTGTGTTTATCAATCCCCTGGCGACTTCGTTGATAGTGCCATCACCGCCGACGGCGACGCATATGTCATAGCCCTCTCCGGCAACACGTGACGCTATTTCCTGAACGTGTTCCGGACGGCGCGACTTGTATACAGATATCTTGCGATTACTGACGCCTAAATGCTTTCGGATCAGGTAATGCAGCCGACTGACAAATTTTGGAGTGCCAGCCTTGGGATTTATTATGAATGCCGTGCGCAGTATTCTATCCTCTCTAATAAAATATCAATTATCAATCGTTGAAAGGCAGGAATGTTTGTCCTACCTTAATTGACAATCTGCAATCAATCATATACTTAATATATCCTTATCTGAAGAGTTATGCAATTATTCACCTTGCCAAGGTTGAATTTCGGTTGCATTTATGAATAAAAAACATTATCTACATCTTCAATACTCACATTTATATACCCCCGAGATTTCTGGATGACTGTATTCATCACATACTTACGACTTCTTCGGTGGACAGGAATGTCTGTTCTGCTGATTTTCGGGTTGATCCTTTTTCCGAAACCTGGATTGGAGGCTGCCTGGCGGGTTGGAGGCGGACCGGGTATATTTCTGGCAATGGGTAATCTTGAACTTGGAAAACCAGTGCTTGAATATGAGCTGTTCTTAGACTACGAGAATAAATTCGGTGGTATTTATCAGGCGTCGATAACCAGGTCTAAACCGGATTTGAAACCAGACATGGGTTTAACATCGCTCGAGTTTACTGGATTCTGGCTACAACGCAGCGCTCGGTTTAAGGTCTGGTTGCTAACGTGTCGTATCAGCGCCGGACCTGGTATCACAGCGGTTGCCAAACGTAAGAACGGCAGGAAAGTTGTCTTCGGATCGTTTTCTTTCAGGTCTGATGTTATCGTTGAAACCTGGGAGATATCTATATTTACTATTTCAACGGGAGTTACGTTTAGGGGATGTGCACTCCGCAGCAGCGGTTGGTACTGCGACAGGTTCGGCTTCACACTGATTGTCAGCGGTTGACGCTTTGGGTAAGGGAGCAAGTGATCAAGGGAGCAAGGAAGCAAGAGTATTCCTTGCTTCCTTTGCTTGACAACGTTGTGTATTAAGTTTATATTAGTGTATTATATTAAGACAGATGAAAGGTTATCAATGAAAAATCTGCCGTGGAACCTACTTTCCGGTAGCGTTTTAGTTATCGTATTCACCCTGTTTCTGCTGCCGGGTTCTTCTGTCAGCGCCAATAGAACCAGCGCTGCAATCGTAGGTGGTTACAGTTTACCCGTCGGATGGTGGGGTGAACGGTGGGATCCGATGCAGTCCGGGGAAATCAATATCAGGTATGAATTCTCTTCCGGCGCCGGAATCCTCATAATTACCGGTTTGAATAAAGCCTTTTTCACACCGCTCAACCGGGAGGAGGTGGCAGCAGAATCACAGTATCATGATATTTACAACGAATTTAAACCATATACAACTATCTTTGAAGCCAGTCAAGGTGGATACTTCAAGCAGCTTCCCATCGGCTTCGGATTATACTATGAAAGGCTGGTTTGGCGTCTGAGGACTTACGGTTCAATTGCCATGATGGTCTATAACTGGAAATTTGAGCGGAGCCAGCAGTTCCTGGGTGAAGTGAATCCTCCTGACCCTACAACGCCAACCATCCCGCTCGATGATGACGACTGGATTGTTGAGGAGGACGGTTCCGACCTCGGCGCGCAGCTTGCTATAGGTGCGCTATACAAATTAACCAACCTGATATACCTGGATTTTTCCGCAGCCTATCATTTTGTTAATATCAGCCAGAAATATGGCTCAATAGCTTATTGGGGACAGCCGGCGCAGATTCCACCAGGAGAAGCAACTAATGACCTGGTGAAGGATGCCAAGGGGGCGGTTAATTTCCTGCAGTTTAGAATTGGACTGCGGGTAGGGAATTGACCGTTGAATATTAGCATATCCTTAAATAATCCTTTTCTTTTTCAAACTGACAAACCCTTCCGCACCAATTATCAGGTGATCGAGTAGTTCGATTCCCATGATTCTGCCGGCTTGAGCCAATTGTTTGGTGATAACGACATCAGCTTCGGACGGCGTTAGATCACCGGAAGGATGATTGTGAGCCAAAATGACCGAATGCGCCGAATGGTCGAGCGCCGGGGAAAATACCTCCCGCGGGTGAACCACCGATCTTGACAGCGTACCGATGGATATTACCTCGTCGTGGATGAGACGGCTCTGGACGTTCAGGTAAAGTCCTCTCAGATGTTCCTTCTTCA
This sequence comes from uncultured bacterium, assembly GCA_964471745.1. Lineage (GTDB taxonomy): Bacteria > Electryoneota > AABM5-125-24 > Hatepunaeales > Hatepunaeaceae > CAYYHI01. The sequence goes on from CAYYHI010000004.1 coordinate 16,567, forward strand.
GCGATCCCATGTCACGTAGGTAGTGATAACAATCTTCCGGTCCGCGAATCACTGGCTCGCGGTTGTGTGGTTCAGCGTAAAACCTTCTGCCCAACTCAAACACAGCTACTATCATACAGGCAATAGACTGCGAGATTCCCAACATCTCTGCCAGGCGACCGGGATTCCTTTCCTCTGAGATTGCCTTTGTGCCATATTCTCTTATCAGCCGTTGTGTCAGCCGCTCCGGGTCAAGTCCTTTAAGCACGGCGTCAGGAAGCCCTCTTATAATCAATGTCATCAGCTCGTGGTTTTTCAGGTTGTCAGGTCCATATAAGAGGAGTCTGTCGAAAGGATTGGCGGTGCTGTCATTAAATTTACCCATGTAGGTGGCAGTTGCAGCTTCTTCGGCAAAGATTTCATCAACTGCATTCTCTTGTTGGTCCTGTGGGAGATCACTCAGGACAGCTAATTTTTCTGATGTTTCGAGTGACGATTCGAGTTCGATAGTTGACGATCGACGACCGACAATCGGTTCGATGAACGTGGATTGTCTGATGGCTTTGATCATGTAGAACGGAGGAGTACCGGGTGTTTTGTCTTGGAGTATCCTGCGAAGTTCTTCGGACCTGGTTTGAAGTTCCTTGATGGAATCCAATACATTTTTATCTGATTTGTGAGTTTTGAGAAGCGTCTCAACAAGTTTCTCAACCCTGTTAAGAGCTCTAAACGCATCTTCACGCCGATATTCGCTGGATGTCAACAGATCGGGATCTGTAAAAATTTTCCGGTTGATCCGATGAAATGAACAGGATTGGATGATTTCAGTGAGTCCGTCCATAGCGCAGCAGGGGTGCAGGTTAACTCCTGCAAGAGCTTCTGATTTCGCTAGCAAATCTGTAACCTGATTGGTTAAATCCTGTTCAGGAGTGGTGGAACGATCTGCGCGGTCGATTATTACCATACGTCCCCGGGGATGCAGTCGTTTGGAGAGCTCTTTCACCCATATGGTTGGATTGCCGAGGTATGAGGACGACCAGAAAACCAGGATCAGCTCGAATTTATCTTCTGGGAACTGCGGTGCACCGATCTTGATATTATGAGCTGTAAAGGAATGTCCGGACAATGATTGCATCGTTGCGGTCAGTCTTGGATTATCCCAGTTGACAGCGATCACCTGCTCAAACAGATCTGAGAACCGTGCAGCAAGAGATTGGTCAAATCCTCCGATTATCATTGCTGAGGAGCCACCCGGTTTAAGTGACAGGAAGTCGAGTCGTTCGTCGTAGTTCGATTGTCGGTTGTCGGTTGTCAATTGTTGATGGTCGGTTATCTAACTGATTTCAGAGCCGGTTTTGATCTCGCGATCTGTGGTCAGGAGAGCGATATTTTTACCATCGACAGCTGCCAGTATCATTCCTCTGGACAGTACTCCTCTCAACCTGACCGGTTTGAGATTCGCCAGGAGGATTACGCGCATACCGATCAAGTCGTCCGGTTCGTATAATTCGGCAATTCCGGCGACTACCTGCCGGATTTCACTGACGATGTCAACCTTCAACAGGAGCAGGTGGTCGGATCCCTTGATCTTTTCAACTTCCCTGACAATCCCCACACGCAGATCCAGAGCCGCAAAATCATCAATTGTAATTTCCTGACTATCGATTTCAGTGGGATGGACATTCCTGTCTGTCTGTTGTCGATTATAGATTTCGGTGGGACGGACATTCCTGTCTGTCTGTTGACTGAGCTGCAGTTCCTTAGTATCAATACGAGGGAATAGCTGTTCGCTTTTATCCGGCATCCGAACATCATCCGCAATCCATTGCCTCATCGTCGCCATCTTCTCTGGCATTACGGGTGTCAGCAGTTCTGCGACTTTATCGAGTACGTCGATAGTCTCCAACATCGCATAGGCAGTCTCTTCCGGTTTTTCCAAGGCAGTTTTCCAGGGTTCCCAGCGCTCGATCTGCTGGTTTAGCCTGCTGACTACGGACATGATATGACCGATAGCAAAGTTAACTTCGTAATCATCAATATGATGCTCGATTAGTTCGTCAAACTTAATGGAATCCTTAAGTTCCGCAGGTACTTCGAATAGATTTTCCTCAAAGCTGGACGTCATAGGTTTGCTGTCTTTGTATTTCGCCCAGTTAAGCTGATGATACAGCTTTGCCAGGCGGTTATAGAGATTGCCAAGATCGTTGGCAAGATCGGAATTGACTCTCCTGACAAAACTGTCTACGGTGAAGTTCGCATCCATTCCGGTGGTCATTTCAGACATCAGGTAGTAGCGGAAGATGTCCGGACCGAAACGATCAACCAAGTCGAGTGGCTGAATTACGTTGCCCTCGGATTTGGACATCTTGGCGGCTTCCTTGTCCAGCCACCAGCCGTGCGCAAATATCTGACGCGGTGGTTCGTATCCTGCCGCGTGAAGCATGATGGGCCAATACACAGCGTGGGTTATGAGGATGTCCTTGGCTATCAAGTGGACATCAGCGGGCCAGGTTATGGTTTTCCCCTGGGGTGGATGGACTGTGGCTGAGTAGTAATTTATCAGCGCGTCGAACCAGACGTATGTTACATATTCGTCATCCCAGGGAATCGGTATGCCCCAACTCAGCCTGCTCCTAGGGCGGCTTATACAAAGATCGTCAAGCGGTCGTTTCAAGTAACCCTTAACTTCGTTCAACCGGAATCCGGGTACCACGGCATCGGGATGTTTTTCATAATGATCAATCAACCAGACCTGATATTTCGACATCCTGAAGAAGTAGTTGTTTTCCTTGCGTTTCTCAACCGGTCTGCCGCTGATCGGGTCTCTGCCGTCGATCAGGTCTTTCTCGGTGAAGTAGCGTTCTTCATAAACTGAGTACCAGCCCTCGTACTCTTTCTGATAGACGTCATCATTTCTTTTAACAGTGTTAAGAAAATCGACCACGACCTGTTTGTGCCGCGGTTCAGTAGTGCGGATGAAGTCGTCGGGTTCGATGTTCAGTTTACTCCAAACGCTTCGCCACAAAACAGCCATATCGTCGCAGTGCTGCTGAGGCGATTTGTTATTCTCAGCAGCCGCATCCGATACTTTCTGACCGTGTTCATCGAGACCGGTAAGGAAGTGAACGTTTTGTTTCAGCAACAGGCGCCGGTAACGTGCGATGACGTCCGCCAGTATGGTGGTGTAAGCGTGTCCGATGTGTGGCTCACCGTTCACGTAGTATAATGGAGTAGTAATGTAGAAATCTTGTGGCATTGGCTTATTTCCGATAAAAGAATCAGCTATCGACAGACAGGAATGTCTGTCCCACCTATAATTGATAGTAGAAAGTCAACCATTGTTCTTAATCGCTCAACTGCTCGATAACCTCGCTGTCTTCGTCCTCTTGACCAATTTCGGTAATCCGCTGTCCCAATATCCCATCATAATAAGTGCCATATTCAAATGCCAGACAGCATTTCAACCGACTGCAACGACCTGAAAGCTTGGATGGGTTCAGGATCAGATTCTGAACCTTAGCCATCTGTGTTGTGATCGGCTGGAAATTGTCCAGGAAGCTTACACAGCATAACCTTCTGCCGCATGTGCCGTAACCGTCCGTTCGCTTGATTTCATCCCTGGCGCCGATCTGACGCAGCTCGATGCGAGTGCGGAATGTGCCGGCAAGATCGCGGACCAGATCGCGGAAATCGACTCTACCATCGGCAGTGAAGAAAAAAGTGAGCTTCAAGCCGTCGAAACGGCATTCAGCTTCCACTATCTTCATCGGTAGAGTATGGCTCTTGATCCTTTCACGGCAAAGTGTCAGCGCTTGATTCTCGTACTCTCTGAGCCTGGCGATTCGTTCAATGTCCTGTGATGTTGCGCGCCTGATTACATTGAATTCTATCTGATTCTGCACAGGTTTGAGGTCGGTAATAATGCAATTTACTATTCCGGCATCCTGTCCCCGGTCGGCTTCAACCACAGCTATGTCATTGCACCTGAAGGGGAACTCCCACGGATTCCCGAACAGCTCGCGACGATTCCCTTTGAATTCGACAATTAACAGGCTGCCGCGCTGAATATCTGATTTGTTATTCACGTGAGGATCCGATTTATTCTAAGCGCCAGCGTCGTCAGTGCCAGCGGTACGTTGCTGTTGTCGTCTATGGCGGTTCTCGACTCCTCAACAACCCGCCATACGTACTGAAGTTGATCCGGTGTATAGCGTGTTGCCAAGCGTTTTATGACCTCTTCTTTTTTGGGGATAGAGATATGTTGATTCGCTTCGCTCTCACAGAATGCTATCCAGGTTAATGCATCTTTTATCCAGAGTGCTGTGTAGTCCAGCATCTCAACGGTGTCGGACCTTTTCCCCAATGTTGACCACTCGTTTACCACGCTCGTAATCTTGACAGCATTGCCTGTAGCAGCGGCACGTAGGAATTCCAGACTGTCTTCTAATTTGCCGGTGGTTTCAGCATTAGTTAGTATCAGGGCGCGGGTGAAGCTGCCTGCGGCAAGACGAGCTGCTGTTTCAGCAGTCTCCTTGGGTATGTCGCGGTTTTGTGTCAAGCCGGTGACTATATCTACCGCCGCAAGTGGCGGAAATTTCACCAATTGACAGCGTGATACTATTGTAGGTAGCAATTTATGTGTGCTCTCGGAAACCAGGATGATACAACAGTTATCAGGTGGTTCTTCCAAAAGCTTGAGGAAAGCATTTGCCGCCTCATCCCCGAGTCTATCGGCAGGATAAACAATAATGGTACGCACTCCGGGACGATCCATTGTTAGTGAAAGCTTGGTGCGCAACTCGCGGATCTGGTCTATTAGGATTCTACCTGTATCTGGGAACTTGACTTGAGCGTAAATATCTTTTGACTTGACTGATAATATATCTTGGAGTGCTTTCTGCGCAGCCTCCCCGTCCTCCTTATCGAAACGCGGCAGGGGAAAGATTGGATACAGGTTGGGATGACGCCACAGCAGTATATTGTTGCATGAATGGCAATCGCAACCCTCTCGGCTTGTCAGCGGGTCTGATCTGGTGCAGTTCAGTATACGAGCGAGTTCGAGCGCCATTGCCTGCCGTCCCGAACCTTCAATGCCGGTGAACAGGTATGCGTGCGCCAGCCTTCCACTGTCGATTATTTTAGATAACCTTTCCTTAATGTCGGACTGCCCGATAACCAGGGGGAAATCTGTTTTGTGTTTATTTCCAGAATTTGCCATTTACGTCATTTGTAAGAATGATGACCCAAACCCAAAGACCACCCGCTACTCCAACCATTTCATAGGGTCCTGTTTATTGCGCTTCGACCAGACCTCGAAATGGAAACTCCCTTCGGTTCCGCTGTCACCCACAACGCCGATTGGTTGACCGGGATTCAGAACCTCACCTTCCGAGACGAAAATCCTGCCCAGCCGAGCGTAAACCGTGTAGTAACCATCTCCATGTGATATTATAACCGTATTACCGAAACCCCTCAGCCACGTTATCTTGGTTGCCTGCCCGCGTGCTACCGAATAGACTGGATCTTCGGGCGACGCCTCAAGGTCTATACCTGGATTTACCGTTGTTGTTCCGAGTTCAGGATGACGGATCTGTCCAAATGGCAGAGCAATTCTTTTATGGTCAAGCGGCCAGGGAAGCCTGCCGGCAAGCTGCTTGAACGGTACATCCGGCTGCCAGACCTGACGGGCTGTCGGGCGGCGTCCTTCAAGACGGTCTATTTCCCATTCAATCTGCTGTAGCGAGTGACGGCGTTCATCCAACAGGACAATTAATAGTTCGCTGTCACCGGCTATCTTGTCAAGCAGCTTCTGCTTCCTGGATTTCTCTTCAGTGAGCTCCTTTTCTTCAGTTCGTCTTGAGTGTATCAGCTGTCGCGTTCGCTCCAGTTCGCTAAGCCGCCGAGCCTGTTCGAGTGTCAGAAGCTGACGGACGTCCACGAGTTTCTGGCGATCATCCCGCACCTGGTTGCGTTTTTGACGAAGTCTGTCGAGTCTGTGCCGGTCATATCGCTCGACCGCCTTAATGTAATGCTGACGCTGCGAGAAATCGTTCAGGTCGGATGATCCTAACAGTAGTGACAGCCTGTCACCAGACAACCGTTTGTACATGTAGGAGATATGTTCCCCAACCAGACGGCGCAGTTCACTTAATCCCGCCTCTTCGATAGTTAGGTTTTTTGATAGCTCCATTATCTGTACTTCAAGTTCACTGATGCGAGATTTCAGGCGTCGCAGTCGCTGTTTGCTTTTGCTCGTCTGTTGTTCGAGTTCCCTGATCAGCCTGCGGTGGAGTTCTATCTTACGGTCATTATCCTGGAGCTGTCGAATAATTCCCTGCTTGCCTACTTCAGCCTGATCCAGACGTTGCTCCAGAATCTCAATTTCCTCCCGCAGCATTTCGATCTTATCCTCAGCAGGCGGCGCTATGGAATAAACGTCGATGGCTGTCAGGAGGAATAGAATAAACAGAAAATAATGACTGATCTGTCGTATCAATTTACGACATTCTCCATTTAATCGGTGGGTTAGATATTCCCTGTCTGTCCGAGAATAAGAAAATCAGCTGCTGTCACCTCTCCGTAGGTGACAGCAACACTATGATAGGGTTACAATTGGGCTGTCACCTGCGGAGAGGTGACAGCAGCTTTGAATCATTTTCGGACAGACTGCTCCTGTCAGACGCCTAAGAATACAGTAAAGATATTTATTTCCACTTGAAAATGCAACCCATACAGCCCATTGCTTGTGAATAACGTGCTTGTTGTCCATATATGTTTATAAGCGTGATTGTTGGAGCATTATGTATCTTGACTTAAGTGATTGGAGGAATTATATTGTTTAACTCATGAAATTAATCGGGAGATAACGTTGAAAACATATATACCCAAGCTAAAAGAGATCAATAAAGCATGGTGGGTAGTTGATGCTGAGGGTCAACGTCTTGGTCGTTTAGCTTCAAGGGTGGCTACGATATTACGCGGCAAGCATCGTCCTATATATACACCGCACCTCGATACAGGTGATTTCGTGATTGTGGTAAATGCCGGTAAGGTCTCATTCACGGGCAGGAAACTCGATCAGAAGACATATTTCAGCCATTCCACCTATCCTGGCGGTTCGAGGATTATCTCGCTTCGGCAGGCGATGGATAACAGACCGGAATGGGTGGTACGCAAGGCTGTATGGGGTATGCTTCCTCACAATAGACTTGGCAGGAAGCTGGTAAAGAAGCTGAAAGTGTACCCCGGATCACAGCACCCACATGCGGCACAGCAACCGAAGAAGCTGGATCTATAAGTAAGTCAAGTAATGATAAGTAATTGATTCAACCGGGAGTAGGTATTGAAAGGTGATGTAAAATACGCCACTGGGAGGCGTAAAACCGCGATAGCCAGGGTTTGGATCAAACCCGGCAGCGGTAATATACGTGTCAATAATAAGGATCTGATGTCTTATTTCAATCGCGACACGTTAAAAATGATTATTGAACAGCCTCTGGTAATAGCTGGAGGTTCTGAGAAATTTGATGTAGATGCCAAAGTTAAGGGCGGCGGCAAGTCGGCTCAAGCTGATGCGATGAAACTCGGAATGGCTCGAGCCTTGGTAGAGATTGATCCCGAGCTGCGCCCTGCACTTAGGAAAGGCGGTTTTATAACGCGTGATCCACGTGAAAAAGAACGGAAAAAGTATGGACAACCCGGAGCCCGCAAGCGCTTCCAATACTCCAAACGCTAATACATCTTCCGACTCTGCTGGGTCTATGAAGAGTGCTTCTCTGTACAGGGTTACTGTTGATCAACTTCTTTTAGCCGGTGCTCACTTCGGACATCTGACACAACGTTGGAACCCGAAGATGAAGCGCTATATCTTCATGGCTCGCAATGGGATCTATCTGATAGATCTCAATAAAACGCAGGAGCTTATTAACGTAGCATGTCGCAAGGCTGTCGAGATAGCTGAAAAAGGCGAAGAAATCCTGTTCGTCGGTACTAAAAAACAGGCTCGTGATATTATCGAGGGTGAAGCGAAACGCGCAGATTGCCCTTACGTAACATATCGATGGCTTGGTGGGATGTTGACAAATTTCGCCACCATTCGACGCAGCCTTAAAACCCTTGAAGGCTATGAACGCATGGCAAGCGATGGAACTTATGAGAAACTGACCAAGAAAGAACAGCTTCAGATAGAAAAATCCAAGCAGAAACTGCTGCGAGTCCTGGGAGGCATCCGCGATATGCGTCGATTACCCGGCGCGGTGTTTATAATTGATACCAATCATGAAGACATCGCTGTTGCCGAGGCTCGAAAGCTGAACATTCCCATAATTGCCATTGTTGATACTAATGTTGATCCGGATCTGATTGATTACCCCATACCGGCAAACGATGATGCGTTCAAGTCTATCGGCTTGATAGCAAGAGCTGTTGCCGACGCAATCGTTGAAGGAAAACATAAGCTTAAGGACACACAAGCACCTGAAGAAATCCCGAAGCGAGAAGATCGTCCGAAGTCCCGTTCGCGCAGGTCCCGTCGCCGTCGCTCACGACACAATAGAAACGAAAACCAAGCGACGGGCAGCGATCAGGGTAAAAGCATGGATAGACCAAAGGATGCGGCGCCGAGAGACTCGAGTCCCCAAAACAGGAGTAGAAAACCTGAAGATAAGAGAACAAAATCAAAGGAGAGGGACGAATGAGCCCCATTACCAATAAAGATGTTGTTTCCCTGAGAAAAAAAACAGGGCTCGGCATGATGGATTGCAAACGGGCTCTCGAAGAAGCCGACGGGGATTTTGAAAAAGCAATTGAATATCTTCGTAAGAAGGGTATTTCCAAAGGTGAAGCCAGATCCGGTCGTGCAACCGGGCAGGGATTGGTTGAAGCATATATTCATCCGGGAGGCAGGATCGGTGTAATGGTTGAATTACTGTGCGAAACAGATTTCGTAGCTCGTTCGGAAGATTTTAAGCAACTTGCACATGAAATAGCTATGCAAGTGGCGGCAGCCGCTCCCATCGCGGTAAAGCGAGAAGATATCCCCAATGAGAAGGTTGAAAAGGAGATGGAGATTTACCGCGAGCAGATTAAAGAACAGAACAAACCACAGGAGATAGTCGATCGCATTGCGCAGGGTAAACTCGAGAAGTTCTTCCAGGAATCCTGTCTTCTTGAACAGTTATATATAAAGGACAGCAAGCAGAAAGTCGGAGACATGATATTAGCGGTTGCGGGGAAACTGAAGGAAAATGTTCAGGTTCACCGTTTCGTGCGTTACGTTCTTGGGGAATGATCTGTGACCAGTCCTGTCTATAGCAGAATCATCCTGAAGCTGTCGGGTGACATCTTGAAGGGTGACTCAGACAGCGGCATCGACTTCGATACAGTCGGGCGCATAGCCAGGGAGATCGCTGAAACACATAAGGATGGAATCGATGTGGCTGTTGTGATAGGCGGCGGTAACTTGGTTCGTGGTGCTGAGGCTGCTAAGAGCGGATTAAACAGGATCACTGCTGATAACATGGGAATGTTATCCACGGTTATCAATGCCATGGCGTTGCAGAGCGCGCTTGAAATCCTTAATGTGGAAACGCGGGTTATGTCTGCGATAAATATAGCGGAGCTGGTTGAACCGTTTATTCGCCGTCGTGCCATACGTCATCTTGAGAAGGACAGGGTGGTGATATTCGTTGTAGGCACGGGGAATCCGTTCTTTACTACTGATACAGCCGCCGCACTTAGAGCCGAACAGATAGACGCAGATATTATCCTTAAAGGAACCAAGGTTGATGGCGTTTACGACGATGATCCGCAGTTGAGTAAGGATGCCGTTAAATATGACGTGGTTGATTTCATGGAGGTCATACGTCGGGGCTTGAGGGTTATGGATCTTACGGCTATAACCTTCTGCCGCGATTATAACATACCGATCCTGGTCTTTAACATTATGGAACCGGGTAATTTAAACAAAGTCATCAGTGGACAAATTATCGGAACTCTGGTTAAGGAGTTAGAAAAATGATTGATGATTTAGTCAAGGATGCCAGCGAGAGGATGGAGAAGTCGATTCAACATGCACGGGAGGAGATGGCGCGTATACGTACCGGAAAGGCAAATTCCAGTCTTCTTGATACCGTTAAGGTTGATTATTACGGTTCACCTACACTTCTCAACCAGATCGCCAATATTAATGTTCCTGAGCCACGGCTACTGGTAATTCTCCCTTATGATAAAAACATACTTGCCGCTGTTGAAAAAGCTATTCTCAGCAGTGATCTGGGATTGACGCCACAGAACGACGGGAAGGTGATCCGACTGCCGATACCAATGTTGACAGCGGAGCGTCGCGAGGATTTAATCAAGGTTGTCAGGCGGTTAGCCGAAGAGGGTCGGGTCTCTATCAGGAACGTACGTCGCGACATTAATGAACAGATCAAGAAAGCCGAGAAAGCCGGTGAAATATCGGAAGATGACGCCCGACACAAGCTGGATGATGTACAGAAGGACACGGACAAGTACATCGAAGAGTTGGATCAAATACTAAAATCAAGGGAAGCTGATATCAGAGAGGATTAAGGGTACATGTCATGCTGAACGAAGTGAAGCATCTCGATCGTCAGCTATGTGGTTAAAGAGATTCTTCACTTTGTTCAGAATGACATGATGATATTATTTAACATGATGATATTACTTAAGACGCTTATTTGTATCTTCATAACTTGAAGATTTCACTTAAATTATGTTTTCACAAGTATGGCGTGTAGCAGCACGTCAAACATAAATTCAGGAGGCAGCAATGGCGCTCTACATCAACGAGGATTGCATTAACTGCGGCGCATGCGAGCCGGAGTGCCCGACCGAGTCAATTAGCGAAGGTGAGGAATTTTACGAGATCGATCCTGAAACCTGCGTTGAGTGCGAAGGGCATTACGACGACCCCAAGTGCATCGAGGTTTGTCCGGTTGAGTGCATCTTCAAGCTGGAGAAATAGATAGTATTCGTACTGAGAGATTATTGCTTCTCTTAGATAATCGATAATAACACTATAATATTCTTGAAGGAAGGATGAGGACGAAGCCTTGTCCTTCTTTTATTTTTGCTGTTTATAGGTATTTCGGATTTAATGGGGATTCACTGTGCATGCAAGGATCGGTTTTCACCCGTGCGAATATCCCATTTCCTCATAACAATCATCATCAGACTTGCCATGATCCACAGGACACTACTAGTCAGCAGAGCTGTGGTTTTACCGAAAACGCTCATTACGAGGTAGCCGAGTAGCGGTGCGAACAAACCTCGGATTCCGGTGGCGGCGACGTGAACCGAGTGATATACTCCGGCGTCCTCACTGCCTGCAAATCGCAATGATGAAAGACTCCAGAGAACCATAACGCCGCTCATAACAGCTCCGAAAAACGCGAACGAAGTGTAAAGCATTAACATACGAAGTGTTCCGTTAAATTCTCCTGCGCTGAGAAGCAATAACGGGAAGAACGCGAGGAGAAAAAACACGCCTACAGCCATACGATGTGGCGTGGAGCGATCGAAAAGCCGACCGAATAGTGGAATAAACAGGATCATCAACAGTTGGGGAACCGTACCGCGCGCGATGCCGATCTGACTGTAGCTCAACTGGAGGTCATCGACAAGGTAGAGTGGAATCACCGGCAGGGATATCATGAATGCAATACCATAGAGCATGAATGCTGTTTCGAACCTCAGGAAATCCCTGCGTCGCTTGATTAGTTGGATCACCTTCTGCAGCGGACTCAGCAGCAGTTGGCGGTTTATTGGTTGGGGATCAGCGCCTGCGATCTGTCCCGTAGGGATTGAAGCGATAAACAGCAGCGCAACCATACCCGAGAGCGAGGCAACAATATATATGTGACGAAAGCCGCCATTAATGATGTCCATGTACCATCCTGCGAGTGCGGAAACAAGCGCGACCATCGCTGTCCGCATACCCGATGCAAGACCAAAGAGCCGTCCGGTTTGGGGTGCGGGAATATGCTGCTGGAGAATGCGGTTTTCTGAGGTGACAATCAGGGCATTTAACATAAAGAAGATCAAGTAAATCGTTAATAAATGCGCGTAAGTATTGAGCAGAATTCCGCTGCTGAGCACCAGATATACGAAAATTCCAAAGAATAGAAGGAATTTGCTCTGATTTCGTCCGATTAACAGCCTTGCCCACCAGATCGAAGTAAAACTGGTGACAGGCATCGCCATCGTTATAAATGTGACGGATAATTCACTGGCACCCAGTGATTTACGAGCGATAACCGCGCCGAATTGCATAACTGCGAAGACAGTTCCGGTGAAGATCGCGAAGAGGATATACCGTCGGGAAACAGCGCGATGTGCGTGTTGAGCGTCAACCGTTGGGTAGCGTAGTAGTCTGGCGAATACCTCTAACATGTTGGTTTTTAAGCCTTAAATCAGGGATTTGCTGGGAGACACCAATTTATCCTTATTCTGAATTCTTCCCAAGAGCATTTCTCACTTTCTGAGCGCGCATTTCCAGTTCAGCAGCTTTTTCATTTTTACCTGTCACACGCAATAGTTTTACATAGTCTTCGAGTATGGCAAGCAGGTCCGGATGCATTCCCGTGCCCTTGTCGATTAGATTCAACGCTCGACGGTAGTGCTTACTTGCCTCGTTATGCTTAGCCTGCTTCTCACAAACCTCAGCCAGTTTATTAAGAATGGAAACGCGTTTGAAATAACTGCGTGGGCGGCGCTTGGATTGGATTTCCAGTGCTCGACGATAGAGCTGTTCCGACCTGAAAAGGTCATCGGTCTCACGGTAAAAACCAGCCAGGTTAAGGATTACGGTCAGGAGTTCGATGTTGTCTGTTCCTGATAGCTCCTCATTTAGGTTGAGTGATCTATGAAAGAGCGATTCGGCAATGGCATATTTACCCCACTCCTGGTAGAGAACCGCCATGTTGTTGAGGGTTACCGGGATTTTATACATTATTTTAGATGAGTGGAACTCTTGGATTGCCAGAGCGCGTTGGTAGAGCGGTTCGGCTTCGGAGTATTTTCCCCGATCCTGGTTAATCTCCGCCAGGATTCTGTGGAGTTCAGCGAGTTCGAGAGCGTTTTCACCAAGGGTGGTTTTCGTGATTTCAATGGCTTTAACGCCAAGCGATTCCGCCTGGGAATATTTACCGAGGATATAGTACAGTTGAACCAGGTTGTTGCGGTCAGGAATGAGCTCCGGGTCGTTCGGATCTTTCTGTCGCAGCTTGAACCTGAGTGCTTCCTCGTAATAGGGTTCAGCGTTCTCGAAGCGGTTGCGTCGGTAGTAGAATTCGCCAAGTGTCGTTAGAGTTTCCAGCACTCTTTTATCATCCTTGTCGAACTTCTTGGTTTCATCAAGCGCGACCAGGAAGAACCTCTCAGCTTCGTCGAACTTCCTCTGGGTCTGGGCGGTTATTCCTAAGGTCATAGCCCTGTGCCAGACGCCGCCTTCACCGCAGGAAAGGATGAGGAAGGTTGTTGTCAGCATAAGAATTGTAAGCGTTTTCTTGATCATATTGTATCCGTTATTATATTTCATTCTGCTGTTGTCAACCCATCGCGAACGCGGGTGCTTATTATGAATTCTCTGACAGACTGTTTCGTAAGAATAGTAACTTCAAAGGTAATACATATTACGCTTAAGTAAAATATCCACGGCTGTACAACTTTCACCTTCAATGAAACATTCTGACTTTGGTTTGGTTGAATATCAATTTATATTAGCAGTTATGCACATTATTTGAGTTATCTGAGTTAAACAAAATGCTTTTCGATTTACTTCGATCGGTCTTCGCCGTACCCATTCTTCTTTTTCTGGTTTGGATCCTGTTGGCGGAGAAAAGCGGAAGATTTCCTCTGCGGGTTGTAGTCTGGGGGATTGGCATTCAGCTTTTCTTGGCTGTTTTTGTCCTGGTTCGATAGCCTCGCTGTTTTTATAGGAAAAGCGCAGTTAAAATGAAATTTGTGGCAGCGGGACGCCCTCGTCCCGCTGTGAAAAGTCTGTCATCAAAGGCGGGGACGAGGGCGTCCCCGCTCCACAATAATGAATTTGAATAGGAAAACTCGGAGAGATAGTATCCGGAGTGATTGGGCTGGGTTTAGTGAGTGGGTGTATCGGCTGTGCATAAGGTTAAAAAAACAATCCGAGTTGCAGGCAAGTTGAGTTATACAATAATTCACTGTAAAATCGGTCTTTCCCCGGTGATCCAAAAATACTTTGCCATTGTAACAGAGTTGATTACATCCTCATACCACATCCTCTGATATGGATTCATATTACTCGAGTCCGGAAGGGCTGGGTCGCCGTAACGGGCAGTGATTGCCAGCAGCGAATCATACGCTGCCATGACGTTGGTGCTGTCGCGAGTTCTAACGAAAACATAGTTCTGTAATCTGAGACCTGTTATGGATTTCGGATTAAGAGCCAGAATGTTGTTCGCCCAAGTCATAATTGCCGAGCCGTCACCGGCATGAATGGCACGTACTGCACAAGCAGCATAAGCGTTAATAGTATCAGCCAGACACATCGGACTCGTTATCCACACTCCCGGAGTATGACGAATTAAGAGACGGAAACCAGCCGGTGCATTGTCGGTCTGCTTCATCATCAAGCGAAAACGACCTGGTGGCAGCCCCCAGACGTAGTATTTAAGATCGTACCTGTTTCTTATATAACCGCTGCTTGGAATGGAGGAAGGTTGTGGAATCATTTTCTCTTGCCAATCCAACCAACCGATGAATCTATATCCGATGCTTGAAGTATCGGCAATTGTGTGTGCGGTTCTTGGATCTGCAGTGAGTTCGTAAACGACAGGAACAAACCAGTTGCTCGGATCGTACGAGGTTATGTCGAACGGGTATATCTTACGCCCTCGCAGATAAACGTAAAGAGTAATTGTATCGGAAACTCCCTTGACGATGCCGGAATGCATGGGATAACCTGTAATGGGCTCGTTGGGTCCGATGTCTACCATTGCGTACAAACCTGAGTCTGGTTGGGAGTCTGACAAATAGTTTATACCGTATTCGTTCCCGAGCCAGCATTCCGAACGATAGCGCGGTTGGCGGTATTCCGGTTCGGTCTGGCTAGTAGAGTCTAAATAGAGGAACCCAAGAAGTAGTATAATGACGAAAAGAAAACGTGTGAACTTCATGGTTGGGCTTAACTTTTCCTTCCGAGCAATTGGAGACTTATAAGGAGAACTATGATCATGTTAGAGAATTTAATAGAAGACTCTTTTATTTCCGGTAACATGCATCCATCTTGCCATGGTTACGCCGTTGATCATGTCCTCATACCAGATACTCTCGTAGAATGTAAATTTACTTGAATCAGACATTACAGGATCGCCATAACGGTTGAGAATAGCTAATGTTGAGTCGTAAGTAACTACCATGTTTAGGCTATCATTTAATCCTGCATAAGCAAAATTCTTCATTCTGTATTCGACAACGGAAGGAGGATTATAAGCAAGAATACTATCACCCCAATCTAACGCTGAATAGTAATCTCCAGCATAAATTGCTCTTGAAGCACATGCTGCAAAGGCGTTTAAAGTGTCAGCCAGAAAAGCAGGTTTTGTTATCCAAGCAGCAGGCAAATGCCTTACCAGTAGGCGAAAACCGGAAGGAGCGTTCGCCGTTTTTTTCATCATAAGGCGAAAACGACCGTCAGTAAGTCCCCAGATGTAATACTTTAGCCTATACCTGATATTGCTGTTTCCACTGTAAGGTATTGAAGCAGGCTTAGTAAGTACATTGTATAGCTCATCATACCAATGTTTGAACTCGAAATCAAAGTCCGATGTATCCGCTATAGGAGTGGAATTTCTGGGGTCCTGAATTATATCGTAAACAACAGGAACAAACCAATTTTCCGGTTGATAGGAAGATATGTCGAATGGATTTGAATTCCGATTGTAAAGCTCAACATCCAGAACTACTGTGTCTGAAATTCCTTTAACATACCCGGAATGCATTGGGTAACCACCAGGCGGTTCGTTTGGCCAGATATCTACAATAGCGAAAAGACCTGTGTCGGGTCTTGCATCGGAGTAATAATTGCAACCGTGACCACCACCCCGCCAACACTCGGAATGATAACGAGGCTGTTTATAGTCTGGCCATTGGCTTATTACATAACTAAACAAGAGTAAGCTGATCACGAAAGCAATTGCTAAGGGGAATCCTAATTTTTTCATTATCTTGGCCTCACTGCTCAGATCACACACTCTCTCTCAATGCAGCACTTCATCCGTTCCCGTTACATGCCGCCAGCGGGTATAGCGTGTAATCATCAACTGATCGTCATACCACATCCGTTCCCACTTGTTCATATCGGAAGTATCGGGCAGCAGCGGATCGCCTTGGCGTTCGAGTATCGCCAAAGTTGAATCATAATCAGCAAGCAATGCTGTACTGTCTCGCAAGCTGGCATCGGCATAAGTCTTTAAAGCGTAACCAATGACAGAATTCGAGTTGTGCGCAAAAATGCTGTCCGTCCAGGACAGGGCTGTGTTGTAATCTTCTCTCTTCTGAGCCCGCCAGAAACAAGCCGCGAAAGCAGTCAATGTGTCCGCTAAGTCAGTCGGTTTCATGATCCACGTACTGGGTACGTTGGTGAGGATAATTCGAAATCCGGGTGGAGCATATGATGTTTTCTCCATCATTACACGGAAACGACCGGCTGGGAGTCCCCAAACGTAATAAACTAAAGAATATCTTACGTTCATATTGCCGCTGTAGGGTATGACATTCGGTTGGGTAACAATTTCCTCAAACCAGTTTTTCCAGTACTGAAAGCTGTAACCGAAATTATACGGTTGTGGAAGGGGGTGCGATTTCCAGGGATCAGCGTGGATATCGTAGATCACCGGCTCGAACCAGTTGTCAGGCTGGTAAGATGATATATCATAATCCTCGGAATTACGATTGTACAAATGCACATTTACGATAAATGTATCTGAAATTCCTTCTACTATGCCTGAACGCATAGGATAACCTTCCACCGGTTCATTGGGCGCATGGTCAATTGTAGCTAACAAACCTGTGTCTTGTGAAGCTTCGACCGGATACTGCGCATCATACGCACCTCCCCTCCAGATCTCTGATATGTATTTAGGAAATCGATGCGGTGGTCTGGGTTCAGTTGAATGTGTTACTATTGTGTAGACAATCAACAGGATTGGAACGATCAAGTAGTAATATTGTTTTTTCATTATGGATGCCTCACTGATATTTCGTTGCGACTTGCTTGCGAATAATCCCGGACATAGTAGGGATCGTAAAAGAACTTGCCATAGTATGGACCCTGTATAGTATAGATAGGCGCCGGATCATTCATTATGTGTTTGTTATTTCCCTCGTTCATACCGACAGAATGACCGAATTCGTGGGAGATGGTATTTTTAATCAAGTCATTGTAATCTTGATTCCACTTCCACCCGTGGTTCAAGTAATAGGTTCTAAAGCCCCACTTCGCTATTTCGGGCAGGTAAACCCAGCAACGTTTGTGGAATTCGGGAACGCAGTAGTCGCCGGGACCACCGAATGTAGTATAACCAATATATCCCGAACCATCGAGGTTCCTCCCCATTTCACGTCTAAAGTAATCTTTTTCTGCGTCATTCACTTTCCACCATGTCACCGCATTTTGCCTGAAATCAGATGGGTATGGTGACACGCCCGGAACGCTGTAGTAGAAGAAGTACGCGCCCTTCTGGTTGAGATTTACGGGTCTCTGCATGATGAGTCTTTCATCTTCAAAGATATGGGCATCGATAAAGTATATCTGGAGCGTATCATAAACTGAGCTGCGCAGTTTATCGAGCCAGCCGGGAATATTTGCCACAATCTCAGGATCTAATCTATTTTCCTCATCATCTTCATTTCTCCGCCAGTCGATCATCACGTTTTTCTTGTGTGGATTAAGCCTGACATTTTTCGGCTGGGCGTATTCGGTGGAGTCCAGGTCGCCTTCGATGTGAAAGCCGCGGTACTCCTCCCAATTCGTGAACCGGTCGCCGTCTATATCTCGTCCTTTCGGAAGCGAATCCGCATCAGCGCAAAGACCTATGTCGAAGGCGCCTTGTGAATTCTTGTGGTAAAAAGGATAAAAATTCAAAATAGCGGGACTATAACGCGTCACGCCCAGGACGTCCTCCTCCCATTTATCCGCCATAAAGTCGCCCTTATTCATGCCTACATCCCCCCAGGGACCGAGAAGTTGTGTTCGATATACAGAACTAATAAGCAAATCTCGATCTTGGCAGTTTCACTCACAGTTTGTTATAAATATACCATCAGTTGGATTGATTGTCAAATCTTTTAGATTGCGTGTTATATAACACACGGCTAATAGGTTTTGTTGACCAAAGTGATCTTTCGTGGTAGCGGGACGCTCTCGTCCCGCTGTGAAAAGTCTGTCATTAAAGGCGGGGACGAGGGCGTCCCCGCTCCACGATCTAGTCTGTCTCCACAACTTTCAAGAGAAGAAAACGCCGACGGAGGCAATTCCGTCGGCGTTTTGTTTGAATTGTTTTACTTCTGATGCGCTTACCTGATCAGGGTAATCCGCACCATCTCAACACTGTCGTATACCTTCAAGCGGCAGAGGTAGACGCCGGAAGCAGCTCTCGCACTCGCGTCATCGAAGCCGTCCCAGTATGCACGGTAGCGTCCGACCGACATATCGTCACTGACCAGTTTCCTGATCATCCGACCACGAAGGTCGTGAACTGTTACCTCAGCCAGTCCAGCCCACGGCAGATCGAACTCGATCGTAATGATGTCGTTGAATGGATTGGGATAAACCGGTCCAATCTTCAGCTCGGTAGGCAGCAGCACTTCCTCTTCCTCGCGACCCACGATCGGTGGGATCAACAGGTTAAATGTCTTAGTACTGCGTAGTGAGTCGATGCCGTCATACGCCCAGACCCACCATTCGATACTGGTGGTGTCGGATGTGTCGGGCATCATCGCTCGGCGTGACATCAGCATTTCTGTGTCTTCGAGATCCTGGTACCAGTGCAGGGAGTCGTCGTAACAGAGAACCAGCGCATACGTGATCGCTGAATCCTCGACAGCATCGACTGATTCCTGCCACCTGAAGATCACCCACGGAACAGCAAGCACCTGGTGGTTGTACGGATCGACCAGCGAGTAGTCGGTAGGCATGTCATTGATCGAATTGATGTCCATCATAAACGTATCGGCGGATGTAACCGTTCCGTCGTAAGCGTTTATAATAACGGACAAACCGATCGCGTTGTAGTTGTCAGGCACACCGATCGTCAACACCCGGTTGTCGTCGAGTGTTGCTTCGAGAGGATCAGGTACGTTGATGGTGTAACTGATGTTGTCGTTGTCGGGATCGTAGAAGACAGTGTCGAGGTCTGCAATCGTCCATGGTCCCGTATCTTCGTCGAATACCATATCCGATACAGCTGCAACTACACCCGGTTCACGGTTCACGTTACCGACCAGGACGCGCACAGTAAATTCAATTGTACCGCCTGCACCGTCATCGACGCTGAATACCGTGTAATAGTTGCCGGCATCCTCAAAGTCCGTCTGCCAGGTGTAAGCGCCTGTGCCGTCTCCATTGTCTACAAACTGAGCTCCGCGCTCGACAGTTCCGTCATCGTCCGTTATCGCCAGCGTCAGGGCATCACCATCCACATCAGAGGCTGTGATTGTGAATTCCACAATTTCACCTTCGTTGGGAATGACCTCAACCGGGTATTCCTCCATGACCGGTGTATCGTTTATCGGCAGAATCGTCAGGTTAAATGTTTCGGTAACCTCGAGATCCCGACGAACTCCATTACTTAACCGTGAATTTGAAATTTCGTTAAAGCTTAAGCTGCGGTTATTGCTGGTTCTGATTGAACGAAGCTGCCTGACCGGTCCGACATCGCGTCCGATCTGTCTCATCGTCCGCGCGTTACTGAACGAAGCAATAGCGCCTTCTTCGCCGTCATCCGCGATCACCGTAATTTCGACCTCTTCAGCGTTGAAGTTCATCGGTGCGGTCAGGGTGAGCATGTTTTCCTCGTCGATAGACGGTTCGATAGCCGGATCACCAACATCGACAGAGTACGTAAGTACGTCGCCGTCCTTGTCGTAGAAAACATCGTCCAGGTCGATGATTATCCACGGTCCGCTGTCCTCGTTGTACTCGCGATCATCTATCGGTTGAACGACCTCGGGCGGATCAGGAAGCCCAAGCACATTGATCGTAAAGTCATCCGTCAACTGAGCGCCGCTCTCGTCTTCAGCGGTGAGGGTTACGTTCAATCCCGAACCGAAGAAATCAAGAGGAGCATTCATACTGAGGACATTCTCGTTGCTGATGAAGGTTTCAAGCGGATCATCAGCCACTACGGAATAGAACATCATCTCACCATCAGGCTCGAAGAAGATGGTGTCGAGATCCGCGATTGTCCACGGTCCGGCATCTTCTTCAACCTCAACCGCTCCGATCGGATTCGGAACCTGAGGTGCGTCGTTGACTCCAAGCACCTCGACGGTGATTTCAAGCGACATCGCTTCATCGCGCCGCGGTGAATTCGATGTAAACGACCAGGAAGCGCTTATGTTTCTGATTTGTCGTACCGGTCCTCCCAAGCCGCCTTCAATACCGTCATCGATAAACAGCGTGAATGCTTCAATACCGAACCAGTTTTCAATCGGGTTGATAGAGAGAACGTTTTCTTCGTCGATATCGACGCCGAGGTTTTCACCACCCTCAGTGTAGTAACTCAAATCACCTTCGTCGATATCCTCGAAGATTGTGTCAAGGTCAGCAGTTACAAAGGTGTCATCTTCATCCATGATGATCTCGAGCGGCATCGGACGAACCTGGCGGGGTGGATCGTTGACCGCTGTAACGTCCACTATAAAGGTATCGACGGCAACACCAACTCCATCGGTAGCGGATACGGCTACCTCAACCACGCCGTTCTCATTCGGTTCAGGCTGCAGATAGAGGTCGGCTTCATCCGTCAGATCGACTATCAACCAATCCTGATCGGGAGTAACAGTGAAGATAAGCTCGTCACCGTCAGGGTCTTCGAAGTTGTTGTACAGGTTGGTTATCAACCTCGCATCGTCATCCTCGAGGAACACCTGATCCTGAATGCCGGCTTCCAGCATCGGAGGATTTATACCTGGTGAAACAACCAGCATAAGGCTTTCCTCGTCTGTGGCATCGGCTTCGTCAGTGACGGTGATGGTTACAGTGCTGATCCCCCGCATCTCACGGGTTGGTTCGAACGAAATCAAGCCGTTAGCGCTGATATCGAACAGGTCTGTGTCATCCGTGAAGGTAAGTTCGTCATCGTCGACGTCGGTGGCGTTAACCTGAAGTTCGAACAGCTCACCTTCCATGGCAACCTCAACATCGAGATCACTCATAACCGGCGCGTCGTTGACCGGATTCACCGTTATGCGAGGATTATTATGATCCTCCAAACCATTCGGATCGAGCGTGCCGACAAATATCGGGAAGTTACCGAACCAGTTCTCGTGCGCCGTAATGTGAACCATACCTTCTTCCTCATCGAAGGTTAATTCAGCATTGTCCCAGCCTTGGTCTTCGAAGAAATAGACCTCGATATGCAGCTCGTCAAAGTCGTTGTCCGGATCGCTGATGTAATCCTTCAGGTCAATCGTGAGGTAAGTATCTTCATCGAAATCATGATCAGGAACATCAACAACCGGCGGATCGTTAATGAACGTTATAAACTGCCAGCTTGCCTGTCCGATGTTGGGCATCAGCGCCAGGTCGCAGGCGATAACCGTCATCGATACCGTGGCGTTGTCCTCGAATTCGACATTGCTGACATCGATGGTCAACCTGCCAGCAGCGAAGGTGAAGTCATCGACATCATCACCATCAAGCATCACTGTGAAGCCGTTTTCGTCCACACCGGCGAGCTCGTCTTCGACGTCGATCCAGATCTCTTCCAACTCTTCAGCGGCGACTTCCTCGCTGTCTTCAGGTGACATTCCGGTTAATTCCGGTGCATCCTGATCTACTGTCAACATCTGAGCGTCGGTGGGGCTGCTCTCTATTTCAGCTTCATTGACAGCCACCAACCTGACATAAGAGACATCGGGCAGATCGGCAATGGTACGGGTGAACTCAAATTCGGTCTCGTTTGCCAGTGCGACGCGACCGATTTCTGTCTCTTCGTTCAGATCATCATCCTCGTTCTCGAGGTGATAGACGACCACTTCCGTGCCGATTTCGCCCTCGCCGGTCAGGTAAACTCGATTGACGCTGGTGTATCCGGTCAGAGTGAATTCAGGCATTGCAACAGCCTGCATGTCGATGTCGAACTCGTAATCTTCGCTGTTCTCGTTGCCCGCCATGTCAAGTACGGTCAGTTCAGCGGTGTAGTCGCCTTCATCCATCGCGTTCTGAACCTCAGCGGTGAAGATACCGTCGTCAAACTCGCCCTCGACCTCCTCACCGTCCACGAGCAGGGTGATGTTATTTTCGTCGATGCCAGAGCCGTTGTCAACCAGCCTGGCGGTGAACAACGGAGTGTCATCTGCCAGATGCGGTCCGCCTTCAGCACTAAAGTTCACTATGCCGGGTAGCGACATATCGAGGAACACCTCAATCGGATCGCTGTAAGCTGATTCGTTGCCGCCACCGTCCACGGAGGTGGCTTCGATGACATTCCTGCCCCTAACCAGCAGAATTCCTTCAATCGTGAAATCGGACTCGTATGCAACGACCTCTTCAACGGTCAGCTCACCGTTTCGGTAAATGCGGACTGTTCCGATGTTATCATAACCGCCAGGATATTCCGGCAGGTCGGCGCTGGTAGTGCCGCTGACACTGATTTCCGGATTGTTGACATAGTAGCTGTCAGGATCATCGAGATCAGGCGGTTCGGGCTGCGAAGCGTCGAAGAAGAATTCCCATTGATCTTCACCCTCGTTGCCCTCTTCGTCGGCGCCGAAGACGTTGATCTGGTTGATACCCTCTTCGAGTCCGGGCATCTCATTGGGGGCGAGCTCCTGACCGGGCAGCGTATACCACGTGGGCGCCAGGACCCGACCGGGTGGTATCTGGAAGATGAGGTCGTCGTTTTCGACGATTGTTGTGTCATCATCATCCGGATTGTCGGGATCGTTAAGCGCGATGATCATCATCCAGATGGATTCCCAATCGACGCCGACGTCGATGTCCTGAGCTACGAAGGAAATCGTATCGGCATCCTGACGGTAGGGCAGCAGATTGAAACCGCCGCCTCCGATACCGGCTACGCTTCCATCAGGTGGACTCATATTTTGGAAATCGGGACCGTTCTCATCGTCGTAATTGCCGATATTGAATTCACCTGTGGCAATGGTCTGGTTGCCGGCGCGATCTGTTACGGTTATCTCAATCTCGTGTAGACCGGGTTCCAGTAGATCAAACTCACCCTCGCCGAAGTCGAAGTAAACCGACCTATCAACTTCATCCCAGGTAAAGTCGCGCTCTATATCGTCAACAGTAAGAACGATCAAATCGCCAAGGATACCGCTGGACGGCATGGGATCGTCAATCGCGATGTTAATCTGCGGTTCGCGGGTGCCGATATTATCCACTTCGCCCTCAAAGTACGGATGAATAACAGCCGGTGCTTGAGTGTCGATGAAGAACGGTATATCGTAAGGTTCCTCGGGTGAATTGCCAAGCAGATCGACCGCGGCAAGGTTGAAGATATGCTCGCCTTCCTCAAGATCCTCGGGAATGTTGTAAGTCAAGAGTCCGTTGCGGTAGATGAAGTTCCCGATATTTTCGCCGTCCAGCGCCAGGTATGCGCCGGCGTCTTCATCGATACCGACGCCGATATCAGTAATCTGAACCTGTATTTGCGGCGTAGCATCATTGACGAATTGTTCAGGGAGACTTACTTCGATTACAGGCGACTCAAGATCGAGGTAGATTTCAACTGTATCGTTCAGAGCCATGTTATCCACATTGTCAAAGCCGCGTAGAATGAACATGTTTTCACGAGGATTGAGGGCGACGTTTATGAAGCGGAAGTGTCCGCGGCGTTCGGCGATGATCTCGTTTAACAGTTCGCCCGACCGCCACAGTTCAATATGCAGGTAAGGCTCGGCAAATCCGGTGAGGTCGATCTCCTCGAAGATGGTGTAACGATCCAGTTCATCCACACCTATCTCACCGGCTGTGCTGTTGACCGTGAAGGCGACAGTTGCACGTCCGACATTACCCAGCACGTCTTCGGCCTGTATGGTGTAGCTATGTTCACCCTCTTCAAGCGGATCGTTCGACATCCAGGCGAATCCACCAGATTGGGCGTCGAAATCGAAGTTATCGATTCCAACCTCATTATCGAAGATAAATTCAACCAGTTCGACACCACTCTGGGCATCGGTTATGGTTGCGCTCACTGTAACCTGGTTTTCCCTTAAGATTTGTCGGTTTTCCGGATACAGATCAGTAATTACAGGACCGATCATGTCGAGCATCCTGGCGGTGATGGTTATCCTCGCCACATCGAATGCTCCCGAAGCATCCCTGACCGTGAAAGTAATGTTCGGATAAACGCCTCTGTCCGCCATTCCGGGCATCCAAACCAACCGTCCTATGCCCTCGCCGAGATCTCTGAAGACCGCGCGCGGTGGGAGATTAGCGGCTGATAATACCAGATCGACCTGATCCCCTTCATCGGGATCAACCGCGTTTACTCGCAGGTCGAGCAGACTACCGGTGTTCACAGTCTGGTTTTCAATATCGTCAAACAGCGGTCGGCGATTCACATCTTCAACCGTGATTTCAACCGTTAAGTGCACCGTCAGGTTCCCGTCGTCAGCATCGAAGTACGGGTAATAGACACCCACCGATTCGTAATCAGTATGCCAGGTGAAGGTTCCAGTTCCATCGTCGTTGTCGGTGAACTCGGCGTCTTCAGGCAGATTACCGGCGCTTAGAGCCAGATCATCACCGTCCGGGTCAGTGGCGGTAACGGTCAGTTCAACTATCGTGCCTTCACGGACAACAATAGGAGCCCTTTGGCGCCATACCGGAGCCCGGTTGCCTTCCAGTACGGTAATGGTGATGCTCTCCTCAGCAAACATGGGTGGTTGACCAAAGTCCGTAACCCTGAAGACCACATTCTCGTATACTCCGGCTTGACCATAGTCCGGTGTCCAGCGGAAGAGCGATCCGATCATGTAAGCGCCATCCATACCATCAGGCATCTGCACCGAGTAGCTAAGCCGATCACCGTTGCGGTCTTCAGCCTTGATGACGATAGACAGTAACTCACCTTCAGTAACCTGCTGGTCGCCGATCTCCTCCATAACAGGCTCGTGATTGGCGTTGGCGATCAGGATAGTAACTTCAAAGTCACGCCAGGACCAGCCGTCATAGGCGCTGAAGGCGGCGATATGTTCACCGGCGTGCAACGGTCCGGGTGTCCAGGTGAATACGCCATTGCCGTTGCCCTGATCGTCGAAATCTGCCCCCTCAGGCAGATCAATCCCAGTCAGAGCCAGGCTTATCGCATCACCGTCGTGATCTGTGGATTCAATTGTGAAGGCAAGTTCTTCAGACTCCATGCCTGATACATCATCATGCGGACTGAAGACAGGCGCCACATTCTCCCGTGTAACAGTCAGGTTTAGGTTACTGTTGCCATCCTCTTCCCATACTTCCGGTCCGTTTGTCCAGTCAGGACGTGCCAGGTATTCGCGATCCTGGTTTCTGATCCAGACTCGGAAGTAGATGTGTTCACTCGTCAGGAAACCTTCAGTGAAGTATTGTGTCTGGGGATTGTCACCGTAGGCTTCGAGCTCCATATCGCCTCCGTCTATAATCATACCACCCGAGACTAAGGCACGAGGATTGACCGCAGCGATCTCATCGCCGTTTGCCAGATTTTCGCCGAAGAAGTCAACCGAACCGATTGTCAGATGGTGAGATGTCTGGGTGGTAATCCAGTTGAAGTGCTGCTCACCGATGATGAGGGAAACCGCGGTGAAGCCACCCAGTCGCCAGGTTTCTGGTCCGGTATGGTATCTTGGCAGTGCGGTTATCTCTTCCTCGCCGTTCCAGAGCCTGAACTCAAATGCTTCGCCGGGGCGGAAACCATCAATGTTCCTGGTGTCAGGATCATCACCCCAGGCATATAGCTCCCAGGGACCATCACCACGGACTATCAATGCACCTACGCATAATCCGGTTGGATTGAAGATACCGATTTCATGACCGATCTCAACATCGGCGTCCAGAACTTCGATCATGTGATATGTCGGTGTGATGTCGTAGACGAAGTGCCCCATCTCAACAGCAGAGCCGTAGAGTGGAACTTCCAGCTCAACATACTCGGAAACCGCCTGCAGATTGGCAAAGAACTCGCCAAACTCATCAGGTGCAAAGGTGACGGTAACTGTCCATTCCTCACCCGGTTCAAGTATGACCGGACCGTTATCATCGACGCTGAATCCATCGCCGTCAATCATTAGCACCAAATCTTCCACCGGTGCCGTTCCGTTGGAAAGGAAGGTTATCTGTCGTTCTACTTCGTCGTTAACCCGGGTTAATCCGAAGTTAAGTTCCTCGACATCCGTCGATAATCCCGGACCGATAACCAGCTCAAATACCGAGAAACCGTCGATCTGCCAGGTTTCATCGCCGGCAATGAGTGTCGCATTAGCTCCGTTTTCCCTGCCGGCATCGTAATCCCAGTGACGGAAGGAAAAATCTTCGCCCGGTGCGAAACCCTCTCCAACAGGAGTAGCACCCATTACGGTCATCAACCAGGGTGCTTGATCGTCAACAAACTGGTATACACCGGCAACAATTCCTGCCGGGGTAATGACTGCGATCTCGTCATACTCGTCGGGATTATCGCGATTGTTCAGGTCAAGATAATTCATGACACTTTCGATGCGTACCGTATGCCGCCGGTTGGTAACGTCAGCCAGCATGAAGTGTTGGTTGATAACGTTGATGTCGATAATCAGCCGGGTTGACAACCTTTCATCGCTGGCTGAGAACCTAACCGAGTAATCGCCGAATTCGAATCTGGTCGGATTGATCGTTAGAACGCCTGTTCCATCTACAACTTCGAAATTGCAGTCATCAATCTCATCGTCTACCCAACGCCAGGAATACTGAACATCGTCGCCGTCGTCGTCAACAGCCGTAACTCTTATTTCGGTTGTTTCATTACCATAGGCGGTTACGTGCATATTCTCAGGATAATCCACCCACCGTGGCGCTCTGTTGACGTTAAGGACAGTTATCGGTACTTCAACCTCGACTTCAAGTTCACGGTCGGAAAGCGTAAAGCAGGCGGTATAATCACCGGCATCAGCGTAAGTTGTACGCCATCTAAACGTGCCGGTTCCATCAAAGTTGTCGATGAATATAGCCTCTTCGGGCAGATCATCAGAGATATAGTCGATCCACAGATCATCACCGTCGGGATCATATCCTTCCACCGTAAAGAGTATCAGGTCGTTTTCATCCGCTTCGATCTCTTCCGGGTAATCAGTCCAGACCGGCGGTCGATTGACGTCGGTGATAATGATGGTTACATCCTCAGAAGCCTCAAGGTCGTCGTCCGACACAGTGAAGGTTGCCGTGTATTGTCCGGCGTCATCATAGTCGATCATCCAGGTGAAACTGCCGGTGCCGTCCCGGAAATCACTGAACCTTGCATCATCGGGCAGGTTATCGGAAGAGAAGGATAATCTTACATCATCACCGTCCGGATCGGTAGCTTCAACGTTGAAGGCGAGTATTCCATACCGGACATCCTCTCTAACTTCGACGAGATCCGGAATATCGACCCAGTACGGACGCCGGTTGATGTCTTCGACGTTGATGGTTACGTCATCCTCGATGCTGTTGACGCCGTCCGAAAGGGTGAAGGTGGCAGTGTACTGTCCGGCGTCGCCATAGCCGGGTTCCCAGCGGAAGGTTCCAGCGCCGTTGTAGTTGATGGTGAAGGTAACGTCATCAGGCAGGTCTTCGGACGAGTATGTAAGCGTCAACTCGTCGTCATCCTTATCAAATCCAACAACCTGGAACTCAACGAGGTCTTCCTCATTATAATTAAGGTTGTTGGGGATGCGTCGCCATTCGGGGGGACGGTTGACGTCGCCAACCAGTAGTTGCAGCCGCCTGACGTCTTCGTACTCGCCGTCCGAAAGGGTAAATGCCAAGTTGTAAACGCCGAAGTCTTCATTGGTGGTCTGCCAGACGAACAGCCCCACTCCCGGCGCTTGTATGGTGAATTCGGCTTCGTCCGGCAGCAGACCCGGGTCGAATTCGATAGTGAGGTCGTCGCCGTCCGGATCGTAACCGCGGGCGGTGAAGCGAATCAAGCCACCTTCATCGACCATGTATTCATCTTCATTGTTGTTGACTGATATCCAGCTACAAGGACGGTTTACGTCGTTAACTGTAATCGATACTTGCGTTTCGACATCCACATAACCATCCGACAACGTGAACGTTGCATCGTACTGTCCGGCATCCTGATATGTAGTCTGCCAACTGAACACACCGCTGCCGTCGCCGTTATCGGTAAACTGGGCGTAGCGTTGAAGGTCGATGGAGGTGAAAGTGATGGTGAGCTCATCCTGCATGTCCTCATCGCTTCCGGCAACTATAAATTCTACTAATTGACCTTCGTTAATATCGAATGGACCATATTCCTCATCCCAGGTCGGTACCCGGTTCAGGTTGGTGACCGTAATATGGACTTCAGTCTCGTCTTCGTATTCACCGTCCGACAAGGTGAAGTGAGCCGTGTATTCACCGGCATCTTCATAACCGGGTCTCCAGGTTAATCGACCAGCGCCGTTTTCGAAATCCTGGAAGCGTGCCACTTCAGGTATGTCATCGGACGAGTATTCGACTGTAAGGTCGTCGTCGTCCGGATCCTCACCCTGAATAATGAAATCGATGTTTCTCGTCTCATCTTCCATAATATCACCTGGTATATTGGTCCAGAATGGCGGGAGATTGACGTTGGAAACGCTGATTTCAAAGTCGGCTGATGCTTCCAGAAGACCGTCTGAAACGGTAATGGTGCCCGTGTAATCACCTGCGTCTTCGTAGCCGGGACGCCAGGTGAATGTTCCCGTGCCGTCGCCGTTGTCCCGGAATTCAACCTGAATCGGAATATCATCGGACTCGTAAAACAAACTGAGGCCATCACCATCCGGGTCAGAAGCCTCAACAGAGAAGACAGCCCAACTATTCTCATTTACCTCAATAACCTCATCGGGGAAGACTTCGAATGCAGGTGCACGGTTCACATCGTTCACAATGATTGTTATCCGTCGTACCTGTATTTCAACGACCCCATCGGAAAGGATAAACTCGGCGGTATATTCCCCCGCATCCTCGAAGCCGGGATGCCAGGTCAAAGTACCTGTGCCGTCGCCGTGGTTGGTAAACTCTGAATCCCGACCTGGTATATCATCGGAATTATACTCAATCGTTAGATCGTCGCCATCGAGATCTGCACCCCTTACGGTCACCTCCAGGTCTCCGTCCTCATCCACTCGAACAAGGGTGACATTATCCACCCAGTAGGGGGAACGGTTGACATCATTGACGGTGATGGGCACTTCTGTTGTTAACTCGAACTCCCCATCCGTAAGCATGAACGACGCGGTGTATTCACCGGCTTCATCGAAGTTCGGGCGCCAGACAAATGTTCCGCTGCCGTCACCGTGATCAGTGAATGACGCAGCTTGAGGGATGTTATCTGAAGAGTAACTTAACGTAAGTTCATCGCCCACATCTCGGTCTTCGCCGGCTATGTTGAAAGCGATGATTTCACCTTCGTCGCCTTCGATCCCTACCGGTACAAAGCTCCATTCAGGCGACTGGTTAACGTTCCGTACGTTAATCCTGATGGCGATTGTCTCCTCCAGTTCACCGTCGGAGATTGTGAACCTGACCCAGTAGCGACCTTCATCGACATAGTTTGTCTGCCAGATGAATTGACCGATACCCTCACCGTGATCGATAAATTCCACAGTTTCAGGCATTTCGAGCGGTTCGAATGTAAGCGTAACTTCCTCTCCGTCGAGATCGCTGCCGATAACCAGGAAGTCCACAAGATCGCCTTCGTCTATATCCACCGCATGTGGATATTGGTTCCAGGTTGGCGCCCGGTTGACGTTGTTTACCCGAATAGATGTTTCCCTGGTAACTTCAATCACGCCATCGGAAAGCGTGAAGGAAGCAGTGTATCGTCCCGCATCATCATAATCAGTCTGCCATGAGAAGGCGCCACTACCATCACCGTTGTCCGTGAATTCTGCTTCGTCCG
>CAYYHI010000005.1:0-37926 GCA_964471745.1 uncultured bacterium
TGTAAATAGTTGTTTATGCTTTTCTTTTTTGATTTTTCAGAAAGTACTATATAACAGGTGGAAAAAACTTGATTTTGTTACGTAACACCTTTAATAAAAACATAAACGAGTTCGAAAGTGTCAGAAAAAATAGATCCCCTTATTAAACGCGCATCCCTGCTGCTGGCGGTTGTTTTGCTGTTTGCCGGTTCAGGATATGCGCCCGAACATACGGATGATTACAGGATGGAGATGGCGGAGGTTGAGCCGCTGCTGAAGGCGATGGACGAATATTACGGCTATCGCTATCTACTCAGGCAGACCGACTCGGATGCGACCCTCGAAGTCATCCGGATTATTGAGAACAGCAGCTTTCCGGAGCTGGTCAGGGCTATTATCGAGGTCGAATCAAGTTGGCGCGTCAGGGCTTTGTCGCATAGGGATGCACGCGGCTTGATGCAGATCAGACCGATAGCTGCGCTGGAAATCGAACCCGAGCTGAATCTCGAAAGACTGTATGACCCGGTAACCAATGTGAGGATAGGCGTTCAGATATTTGAAAATCACATGGAGTACTTCACTAACTATTACGGAACGGAGCATTGGGCGCTGACGGCTTATAATCGGGGCAGGAAGGGTACATTCAACCTGAAGCTGAATCCGCCGCAAACCAGATATTCCAGCAAGGTTTTGGACATAACCAACGTATGATTTTGAGTTGGAAAGTTGAAAAGTTGAAAAGTGTGAAAGTGTGACCCGACTTGTTAGCGAGTCGGGTTTTTTATATTTATACCTTTGTGTCTTGGTGTCTTAGTGGTAAAAAATCCTAAGGCAGACAAACCACCTTCCTGACTACCCTGGCATCCCCTGCTTGCAACAGAACAAAGTAAATCCCCGCCGTTCGGGCATTCCAGTTCAAACTGTATTTTCCACGTTGTTTCTGTCCATTATCAAGGCGTCTAACTAATCTGCCTTGAGTGTCGTAAACTGCCAAACGAATATTCTCAGCTCGTGGAACTTCATAATCGATCTCAACCTGTGAATTAAAAGGATTCGGCTTGACTTCAAGTGATAGATTGTATGCTTCAGGAGTTGCATCTTCATCCACGCCTACCTTCCAATCCCTATTGCCCGCGAAAATAGCCAACGCAGGTAGGAGATTTCCACTTCTATGAATGTAAACAACAAAATCATCCACATCGTCGCCATTATAGTCACCCACTGCCCCAATGTAATCTCCAAGTGTATAGAAATCATCGCCATAGTCCCTGGTTGCATTCACTGTAATGTCCGGCTCCCCGTCAAACCAGGGTGAACCGAAATGAAGTGTCATAGCACCTTGTGTATAGAAGCCATTGAATGAGCTGGTTACTATGTCACCATACCCGTCACCATTGAAATCTCCCCCTACCAACTGACCCTGAGAACTGCCGAAACCATGAACCGCTCCGATCTCTACATAATTATCCAGGCTCGGTTCCTCGGCGCCCCAGAATATGTAGTAGCCATATACTGCAGCATTATGTGTGCTGAAGTAAATCCCCCAATCGTCATAACCATCGTCGTTGATATCCGGTAACAAACGAGCGCCAGGGCATAGGGTTCTGTTTTCGAAATGATCAATGTAAAATTGCAGATCGGGTATTGTATCCATCTCTTCACCGCCTAAGAATATTTTATGGTGAGGAGTACATAATAGAATGTCATCGCAACCGTCTCCATTAATGTCATAACCGCTCTTGTGTTCAAAGTGAATTGGTGATCCTACTGAAGTGTAACTCCAGTCAGGTATTGTATCGAAATCACCGCCACCAAAATAAATCTCCAATCTTCTTGTTGAATCATTTACAGTCTTTGTTGTTATGAGATCATGAAAACCGTCTCCATTGAGGTCAGTAGGACTGTTCATTCGACCTCTGCCAATACTTCTATGATTTTCAACATGAGTTCTGAATGTAATTTCAGGTTCCATGTCCAGAGATTCACCGGTTTCAAACAGATATATATGACAATAATCTTCTATTTGGCTCGTAAAGGCAATAAATGGAAAACACCCATCGAGAAAGTTATTTAAATAAAGTAATTTGTGTCCGATGCCTTCGCCTTCTATATCGGTGGTAAAAACAAAGTCAGGTTCATCGTCAACCTCTTCACCGCCGTAATAAATCTCGACTTGATTGGTGAAATCATCTCCGGGCCAGTAGGGACTATAAGGATCACGGCTGAGCATCAGTTCGTCGCATCCGTCTCCATTCTGGTCACCGACACAGCAGAAATCAACTGCAAATCTTTCCCTGCGCTCTTGTGGTACATGTCCCACGATGAAGCCGATCACCTCCGGCAGCTCATAGGCGTTTGCGGTTGTAATGATAAGAAAGGTGAGAAATGATGTTTTAAGGCATGATTTCATAATTGTCCAGAATAGGTTGACACAGGCGGGACGCCTGCGCTACTGAAGCAACACAGGCGGGACGCCTGCGCCACTGAAGCAATTAAAACTTATATTGTCAATCACATCACTATATGGTCAATCACAATACTCTGTTGCATAGTATGGATTGATTGATATTGTTAAGATATGTTTCCATCAGTGGGGCAGGCGTCTCGCCTGCCATTTGTTAACAAATAACAACCTGCAATGATTGTTCAGTCTACCTATTCATTCGCTTCCTGCAGTATATCCTCGTGAGTCGGCTCTTCACCCTGACCGTCATTTGAAGCTCGTCCGAACACGATACCCATCCTCTCAGCGGTGGTGACCATCTGTCCGTCCGGATTGACACGCTTGGGCTGCCCTACTGCCTCTTCTATAGGTACCGAATCAATCATCCTGCCCTTCAGACAAACCATATATCCGAACTTTTCCTCGGCAACCAGGTCCACCGCCGCCGCGCCGAAACGCGTTGCCAGAAGCCGGTCATAGGCATTGGGTGAACCACCTCTCTGAAGATGCCCGAGCACGGTTACCCTGGTGTCAATCTCCGCTCTGGTTTCGATACCCTTGGCAACAATATATCCAATTCCGCCAAGCCTGACATTCTCGTAATCGTCTGAAGCCTCGGCAATTATCGATCTCTTACCACCAATGGGCATGGCACCCTCAGCTACTACGACCACGCTGAAACGACTGCCGGTGATCTGCCGCTGCTTGACCTTGTTGGCAACCTTTTCCATATCGAAGGGAATTTCCGGGATAAGGATCACGTCAGCGCCGCCGGCAATTCCGCTTTCGATAGCTATCCATCCGGAATTGCGTCCCATCACTTCGACCACCATTACCCGGTGATGACTTTCCGCGGTAGTATGCAGCTTGTCAAGCGCCTCAGTCGCTGTTTCGACCGCCGTCGTGAAACCGAACGTCAGGTCGGTGGCGGAAATGTCGTTGTCAATAGTCTTGGGAACGCCGACAATCGGCACGCCGAGTCGGTGGAGATCGCGTGCAATCAACAACGTGCCGTCCCCTCCGATGCTTATAATCGCGTCGAGCCCTAATATCTTGATATTCTCCAGAATCTTCGGTGTCAGATCCTTGACCACTTTTTCCCCATTCTCTTCGACTACATGTTTGAACGGGTTGCCCCGGTTGGTTGTACCCAAGATTGTGCCGCCGCGATGAAGTATTCCGGAGATGTTAACCAATCCCAACGGCTTCAGATTGCGGGCATAGATTAAACCATCAAAGCCGTCCTCTATGCCGATAATGTCCCAGCCATAGTGCAGCCTCGCCGCACGCACCACCGCGCGGATAACGGCGTTCAGCCCGGGGCAGTCACCTCCACCGGTGGATATACCGATTCTTCGCACCATTCTCGCCTCTTTATGTTATTATCCTTCCCTGCTCGAATCTGCTTCTAAGGGTGAAAAAACGATTATCAAACTGATAACCTGTTGCCAAATATATATAGTAATCCTTCAATTAGCAACTATTGGTTCGCCACAAAGGCAGCAAGATACGAAACATATCTGATCTGACAGTCCCCGCACGTGTTGAGATGTTGGATTTTGAATTCTGGTGTGTGGGGATGACTTGGTCAGTCAGGAGTGCCTAACCTCCCCGATCTTCTGGTTCCCCGCGTGAAGGAGGTACTTGTTTAACTTCACAGCCTTATTCACATCTTAACAAAGCGAAACTGTTAGTGATTTGATTATATTCAATATGTTGATTTTCACCAGCAAAGTTAGTATATTCACTAATTGTGATGTATTACTCCCTCAGACTTGCAGCTTTCTACAACAATAAATAAAAACGCACCAATCACTCAGGCTCGAGTTCCCAAAATGAGACGTATTACAATACTCCCACTCTTGATAGTATTAACACTGCAACTAATCACTATAAATCCCGTTTATGGCGATCATTTTGAACCGGCAATAGATCAGGGAACGAGCCACTCGCTGCTGATTAATTCAGCGTTTATTGATAACGATCCGCTTGTAAGTCCGGACGAGATCGGAGTTTTCACGTCCGGTGGGATATGTGCCGGAGCAAAGGTTATAGAGGACAATCCACCTTATGGAATGGCTGCCTGGGCTGACAATCCGGGTACAGAAGAGGTCGAAGGCTTCCTGGTTAACGAGCCCTTCGCATTCAGGATGTGGGATGCTTCGGAGGAACGCGAGTATGAAGCGCACATACAGTACAGAAGCGGACCCAGAACCTGGCAATACGATGGTATAACCCTGATAGAAAGGATATTCTGGATCGGTCAGGAGGTGCCGGTTATCCAGGTGTCCACTGACTACATCGACTTCGGCGAGGTCGGCATCGATTTAACAGCCGAAAGAATCCTGACGGTCGAAAATATCGGCACCGGAACGCTCACCATCGACAATATCAACGTTGACGATGATGGATTCGACACTGATTTTGGTGGTGAAATCGCACTTGCCCCCGACGAATCACACGATCTCCGGGCAACTTTCAAGCCCCCGGACGCAGGTGATTATGACGCAACGCTCACCATATCCTGCGACGATCCCGACCACGAACAGGTATACGTCGCACTTACCGGCGCCGGTATAGTTGACATCGAACCAAATATCGCACTCTCGGAACCGGAACATGACTTCGGTGAATGGTTTATAGGCTATCCCATCTCCTGGGTACTGCGTATCACAAACGAAGGCACCGACAGCCTGACAGTCGAGAATATAGATATAGACGAGGCTGTCTTCAGTCATAATTGGAACGACGAACATTTCAAGCTCGCACCGGATGAAACATACCGACTGACAGTAACCTTTGCTCCGGAAGAAGAAACCGACTATACAGGCGAACTGACCATCTCGTCCAACGATCCCGACGAAGATGTGTTGACCGTTCCTCTTTACGGCGTCGGGGTTGAACACACCGGTCATTTCGTTGTCTATCCGCGTCAATGGCCGAACCACCCTCTGCTCGTTTCAAGCACCCGACTGGATGGCGAACCGCTTGAGACCGGTGATGAGATCGGGGTATTTACACCCGCGGGTCACTGCGGCGGAGCGCTGGTTATCACAGCCGACGAAAATCCCGCCGAAGGTCAGCTTGGTTTCACTGCCTGGGCCGATGCCCTGGATACTGACGTGATTGAGGGCTTTCGCCCCGGCGAGGAATTCTCCTTTCGTTACTGGGATATATCGGCGCGTGTTGAAATAGAAGCTGTTCCCGAATACGTCGAAGGTCCGCAGGAGTTTGAAGCCGACGGATTTACTATCCTCAGGCTGACCGGACAGAGCAGCTCGCATCCCAGCGTCAGCATTGCACCGCTGAGCATCGACTTCGGTGATGTCCCCACCAACCGAACGGCGGATGCATCTGTCCGGATTACAAACAACGGCGACGCCGAACTCAGATTGAGCAATATCGAGCCGGTCGACGATGACCACTTCGACACCGATTTCGCAGTCGGTTTCGTGTTGGCTCCGGAAGAATCCCGGAATATTAGCGTTACGTTTATGCCTGATGATACGCTGGACTTCGAGACCTTTCTGCAGATTACATCCAACTCCCCCGGCGAAGAATTTGTCGAGATCGACCTCACCGGACGCGGCACCATGCCGCCTATGACCATCGAGGTTAACGATACCAACCACAACTTCGGTCCTACGAACGTCAACTACACCACTTCATGGGACCTGATTATTTTAAACAGCGGCTGGGAAGATCTCATCGTCGACAGCATCCGGTCGGATAATGAAGCTTTTTCAACGGATTTTCCCGATAGTCCGGTCACCCTCGAGCGGGACGATAGCGATACGGTTACGGTTAGCTTTACACCCGATAACAGCGGCGATTTTCAGGGAACGCTCTCCATCTATTCCAACGACCCGGAGAATGGACTGTTGGAAATCACGCTGAGCGGCGAGGGCACCGATATACCGGTTATCATCGTGGATCCGACCGAACTCGACTTTGGAGCCATCAGCGTGGATCAATTACTGGCAAGGCGTTTCACCATCAGCAACGAGGGCAATGCCGATCTTATAGTCAGCGATATGTCCATCGAAGGTAACTATTTCCATGTGAATTTCGACGGTGAGTTAACGCTCGAACCCGACCAGAACAGGATCATACCGGTCTATTTCGTACCGTTGGACGAGGGCGGCTTCAATGGTCAGGTCGTCATCGAATCGAATGATCCGATTCTAAGTGAAGTGCGGGTCGATCTTGCCGCTCGTGCGGAGATGCCCGCGCAGGACATCATGCTCACGTATACCGCGGACGAGGATTATGTCTTACCCGAATTTGAACATTACAGCATCGACGATCACTTCGACGGCGCCCGGCACGCGTTGGCGGTCGATATCGACGGCGACAGCGACATTGACGTAATCGGCGCAGCATCCTACGAGGACGAGATCGCCTGGTGGGAGAACGACGGCGGTCAGGAATTCGAGAAACATACCATCAGCGATGAATTCCCCGGCGCGTCCCGATTGCACTACGAAGATGTCGACTCCGACGGCGATGTGGATATATTGGGCGTTGCCGGAGACGGTGAACAGATTTCCTGGTGGGAGAACGACGGTGACGGCGGCTTTGATGAACACCTCATCGACGACCGCTTCACAACGCCTTCGTCGGTTTATGCAGTAGATATGGACAATGATTATGACATTGATATTGTCGGCAGCGACTTCTCCGACGACCGTATCTGGTGGTGGGAAAATGACGGTCTGTGCGGCTTTACGCGGCACAGTGTGGTTGATGGCTTCGACGGCGCTTACGCCGCTGAACCGGTGGATCTGGACGACGACGGTGATATGGATATGGTTGCCTCCGGATATGCAGCCAACCAGGTAGCCTGGTTTGAAAACGACGGCAACCAGGATTTCACGCTGCATGTCATCGCGTATGACTTCTCATCGGCACGTTCGGTTCACGCTGTCGACCTTGACTACGATGACGATATCGATATTATTGGCGCAGCGAGCGAGGATGACGAGATCGTTTGGTTCGAGAACGACGGCGAACAGAACTTCAACGAACACGTGTTGATCGGCGACTTCGATGCGCCCAGATCGGCATGGTCGGCTGATCTTAACGCTGATGGCGATATCGACGTCATCGCTGCCGCTTTCCTTGCCGACCGCATCGTCTGGCTGGAGAATGAGGACGAAGAGGATTTCACGCCACACGATATCTCGTTAGGCTTCAACTCACCAACATCGGTCTACACAGCCGATATTGACGACGACGGCGATTATGACATCCTTGCAGCCTCCAACAACGACGGGATCTCGTGGTGGGATAACCAGTTCCAGGTGGAGCACGACTTCGGAGAAATACAAGTCAACGATTCAGACACCTGGACGTTTATTATTGTCAACCTCGGTCGCCTACGCTTAAGTGTCAGTGATATAACCTCGAACAGCGATGTTTTCAGCACTGATTTCGGCGAACAGATCGACCTCGATCCGGGCGAAACAGCAGAGATCGAAGTCCTGTTCACGCCTGACGACGGGTTGGTTTACAACGGCGTACTGATAATTGTTTCCGATGATCCGGATGAAGAGAACGTAACTGTCCCATTAACCGGTGAGGGTCGTTTTCCGAACCGACCGCCGGATGTTGTAGAACCGCTTGAGGACATCGTCCTGTCCGAAGATTTCGATCCTTATATAGCGGCTGACCTTAACGCCGTTTTCAACGACCCCGACGGTGACACGCTGTCATTCAGCGCAGTGAGCGATACATCGGCTTTCATAGCCGAAATCATGGACGACTCGCTGCTGTGGTTCGACAGCGCCGACGACTGGAACGGTGAAGCGGTGGTGATAATCACCGCAGACGACAATTACGAAGAGGGTCGCGACCGAAGCTCCGTCAGAACACTCAGGTTAATAAGCTACACCGGGAATGCCAACCGGAGATCTCCGGCACGTGATTATTCAACCGATGAGGACGTCAACATCGAAGTCACCGCGGTGAACGATCAGCCCATTTGGATGGACATTCCGGGGAATATTGCCGTCGACGAGGGCGTGCGCATCCAATTCCCGGTTGCTGGTGAGGATGTGGACGGTGATAATCTGACAATTCTTTACACAGTACCCGACGACGCAGAGTTTACCGATAACGGCGACGGTACGGGCGATTTCGACTGGCAGACCGACAATGAGGACGCCGGAAACTACACCGTAATACTGGTGCTCACTGACGGCGAACTGACCGACAGTGCGGGGATTTATATCTCGGTGGGGGATGTCAACCGCCCGCCGCAATGGGATGATGTGCCGAAAAGTGAGCGAGGAAGCGAGGGAGCGAGGCTCGAATTTAGTGTGACCGGTAGCGATCCGGATGATGATGATACACTGACAGTCTCAGCCGCCTCCAACGACCTCCCGGGTGGATGGGATTTTAACGATAACGGCGATGGCAGTGGAAGGTTCAGTTGGACGCCTGACTACGAGGATTCCGGTTCATACACACTGACCGTAACCATCGCCGACAGCCAGTTCAGCATCGACGCGGAGATACACATCCGAATTAACCATGTCAACCGGGCGCCTGTCTGGGAGGATGTGCCAGAAAGCGTTGAAGTGAATGAGACCGAGCTACTCGAATTTACAGTCCGGGCAGCCGATCCGGACGGAGACGAGGTCGAGCTCGGTGCGTCCTCGGATGATCTGCCCGGTGGATGGCAGTTCTCCGACAACGGTGACGGAACCGGCGCATTCAGTTGGACACCCGGGTTCGAAGACGCGGACGATTATAACCTGACAGTCACGGTGACTGACGGCGAGCATGAAACATCGGAAAATATCGTCGTCACAGTGCACAACAGGAACCGCGCTCCGAGCTGGGATGATATTCCCTACGAGATCCGCGTCGATGAGAACGATCTGATCCTCGACGTCTTTTCCGGCTCCGATCCCGACGTCGACGATCTGACCATCAGCTTTGAACCGGACATGCTTCCCGACGAGTTCGAGTTCACCGACAACGGCAACGGCACATGCCGGATTCGCTGGCAGACAACGTACGAAGACCAGGGAGGCTACATCCCTGTCTTTACCATCTCCGACGGAGACCTCTTCGAGGAAGTAGAGGTTTTCATTATCGTAGATAACATCAACCGCACGCCGGTGTGGACCCAAATCCCGGTCGCGGTCGTTGTGGAGAAGGATTCGCTGCTTGAGATCGAGCTGGTGGGCGAGGATCCGGACGGTGACCGTTTGACCATCTCTTATGAAATGGACGACCTGCCGGACGGACCAGAAATTAGCGACAACGGCGATGGCAGCGCGCTTTTCCGTTGGACGCCGTCGCCTGACGATGCCGGTATGTACAACGTAACCTTCATCCTGTCGGACGATGAATTCGACATCGAAAGGGACGTCCGGATTCGGGTCAATCAACCGCCGCACTGGACCCTGTTCCCTGATCCCATCAGCATTGATGAAGCAGAGTTCATTCATTTTACGATCGAGGGCATTGACCCGGATAATGAC
Source organism: uncultured bacterium (assembly GCA_964471745.1). GTDB lineage: Bacteria > Electryoneota > AABM5-125-24 > Hatepunaeales > Hatepunaeaceae > CAYYHI01. Next base: position 9,916 of record CAYYHI010000005.1, read on the forward strand.
TACCTTACCATTTCTATAGACCGCGACGGTCTGCCCGAAGCGGCGCAGTTCACCGACCACGGTTTGGGCATCGGAACCTTCGACTGGCAAACTAACTTCGCTGACGCCGAAATCTATCTGGTTGTGTTTATACTGTTCGACGGTTATACGCGCGTACCACTTGAAATCGAAATCCGCGTCAACAACGTGAATCATCCGCCATTTTGGGTGGAGATTCCGGATGCCGTTCATGCTGAGAACGAAGGCGACCTGATCGAATTCGACGTAATCGGTGTCGATCCCGACCAGGGAGATGCGCCATACATCCACGTAACTTCGCTTGACCTTCCCGATGGCTGGGAGTTTACAGAACACGGCATTGGCGTGGGGACGTTCACGTGGCAGACTGGAGCAGGCGATGAAGGCGGTTATACGGCGACATTCAGACTCACCGACCAGGAACTGAACGTTATCCGCGACGTAATCATCACCGTCGGCGACGTGAACAGACCACCCGTATGGGAGGAGTTGCCGGACGACATCACCGTCGATGAGGGCACCTTGATAGAATTCTCCCTTGCCGGCGGCGATCCTGAAGACGACGACCTGACTATTACCCTCGACTGCGACCGGGAACTACCCGACGAAGCGGAGTTCACCGACTACGGCGACGGTACGGGAGATTTTTCGTGGCAGACCGGTGCCATCGATGCCGGTGATTATGAACTTACACTCACCCTCTCGGACGGTCAGTACGTCATGGACGCGGTCGTTCGGATCAGCATCAACGACGTCAACATGCCGCCGGAATGGGTTCGCACGCCCGGTGATATTACACAGAGCGAGGCAGAACTAATCCAGTTTCTGGTTAACGGCGTCGATCCCGACGGTGATGACGTGACGGTTACGGTCGATGACGATGGCTTGCCCGATGATGTTATATTCGACGACATTGGAGATGGACGCGTCATCTTCTCGTGGCAGACGGACTACGAAGACGCGGGAGAATACTATGCGATATTCACAGTCTCCGACGCTGAGTTCGACGTCGACACCACGATAAACATCACAGTTGTCAACGTGAACCGACTGCCGGTATGGGAAGAGATACCTGAAAGTGAGCGAGGGAGCGAGGGAGCGAGGCTTGCCTTCAATGTTCAGGCTTCCGATCCGGATGTTGGAGATCCCATATCCATCAGCGCTTCTTCTGACGATATGCCGGACGGCTGGTCGCTCGATGATAACGGAAACGGCAGCGCGACATTCAATTGGACGCCCTCTTACGATGATGCAGGTGGGTACACGCTGACCATCTTTGCATCCGACGGCGTGGACAGCATCACCGCCGATGTGGAAATAACTGTAGATAACGTAAACCGCCCACCGGTTTGGGATGAAGCGCCCGGGATGGTTATAATACCGGAAGACGTCGAACTTATATTCACGGTCGAAGCTTCCGATCCGGACGGTGATGAAATCAGCCTTGATGCATCATCGGACGATCTTCCTGACGGCTGGGAATTTACGGACAACGGTGACGGAACCGGTATGTTCGTCTGGACACCGGGATATGCCGATTCCGGTGAGTATACGGCGAGTGTTACGGCATCTGACGGGGAATACGACACACGGACTGACGTAACGATACGGGTCAGGAGCATCAACCGTTCGCCGGTATGGGAGGATGTTCCGGAAAGTGAGCAAGGGAGCGAGGGAGCGAGGATTACCTTCTCAGTTCAGGCATCCGATCCGGACGGAGAGGATTTGGATCTGACGGCGTTTTCGGACAACCTTCCTGACGGTTGGGAATTCACGGACTGGGACGATGGGACGGGGCAGTTCGTCTGGCAACCGGGCTTTTATGATGCCGGTGAATATATACTGGTCTTAACGGCGTCAGACGGTGATATTGCGGTGGACACGAGTGTCGTCATCACGGTCATCGACGACAACCTGCCGCCGCGCTGGATTGAGGTTCCGGACAGCGTTGAGGGGGACGAGAACGAGGAGCTTATCTTCACAGTTGAAGCGGACGATCCGGATGGCGACGATCTGACGCTTTCAGCTTCTTCGGACGATCTTCCTGATGGTTGGCGATTTACAGATAACGGTGACAACAGCGCTCTGTTCAACTGGACACCGGGCTTTGAAGATGCGGGGCGTTATTCGTTGACATTGACGGCATCCGACGACGAATTTAATGTCGACACGAACGTCGTTATCACGATTTATAATGTGAACCGGCAGCCCATCTGGGTGGACGTTCCCGACAGTGTTTTCTGCTACGAAAACGACGAATTAGCGATAGTTGTTGAAGGCAGCGATCCCGACGGTGATAAGATCGAGCTTTATGCCTATAGCGAAGTTATTCCGGAGGGCTGGGAGTTTAACGATAATGGAGCGTCACTCGGCACGTTCAACTGGACACCGGGTTACGATGATTCAGGGGATTATATTCTAACCGTAACCGTTTCGGATGGCGAGTTCGAGGTCGACACGTCGATCGTCATCACCGTCATCCACGTGAATCGACCGCCGGTGTGGGATGAAGTCCCGCGCAGCCTGCTGGTAAACGAGGGTGCGTTGCTGTCGTTCGACGTGAGTGGCTCCGATCCGGACAACGACAGTCTGACCATCACCGCCTCGTCGGATGATCTCCCCGAAGGTTTTTATTACGAGGATAATCACGACGGTACAGCGGATTTCAACTGGACACCGGGCTACGAGGACGCCGGGGAATACACAGTGACCGTTACACTGTCGGACGGTGAATACGACGCCCGGGCGGACGTGCTTATCGTTGTGCACGATGTAAACCGTGCTCCGGTCTGGGATGTTATTCCTGATCAGGTTGAAACGGGCGAGGCCGAGGAACTCATTTTCGGAGTTGAAGCTTCCGATCCGGACAGTGACGACATCACGTTCAGGTGGCAATCGGGTGACCTTCCTCCCGGCTGGGATTTCACCGTCGACAGCGACAGTACGGGGACGTTCACCTGGACGCCGGGATACGATGATGATGGTGAGTACACACTTACGTTGACGGTTTCGGACGCCGAGTTCGATGTAGCTGAAGATGTAGTTATTGTCGTATTCAACACTAACCGTCCGCCGATATGGAATAGCGTCCCACGCAGCGTGCTGGTGAACGAGGATGCGGAGCTCACGTTCGCGGTGACGGGCTCCGATCCCGACGAAGAGGATGAGGTGATCCTGTCCGCCGCTTCCTACGAACTCCCCCCCGGAGGCTGGGAGTTTACCGACAACGGAGATGGAACGGGGGGCTTTCGCTGGACGCCGACATACGAAGACTCAGGCAGTTATAACTTGATCCTGACCATTTCCGACGGTGATATCGGCGTTGATGCAACGGTTGGAATTAACGTTCACAACGTCAACCGCGCGCCGGTATGGGTGGATGTTCCGGAAAGTGTGCGAGTGAGCGAGGGAGCGAGGATCGAGTTTAACGTTGAAGGCAGCGACCCGGACGGGGATGATATGATAATATTCTTCGACCAGCGCGATCTGCCCGGTCATCCCGAATTTACGGATAACGAGGATGGCAGCGGACACTTGATCTGGAACCCGACTTACGACGATGCGGGTGATTATACCGTCCAATTCATGATCTCCGATGGATATGCCGAAACATCTATAGAAGTTCCAATTCGGGTCTGGAACGTTAACCGCGCGCCGGTCTGGACGAGCTTCCCCGATCCGATAACAGTAGACGAGGGTGAAGCGGTTGATTTCGTGATCCGCGGCAGCGACCCGGATGGAGATGAACTGTCGATTGAGTTCGACCGCGAGGACTGGTCGGATGCAGCGCGGTTCACTGACGTCGGTGAGGGCAACGGCGTGTTCGCCTGGCAGACGACATTCGATGATGCAGGTGAATATATCGCCCGCTTCATACTGTCAGATGGAGATATCGAAACAGAGCTTGAGATCGAAATCGAGGTGCGCGATGTCAACAGACCGCCTGTCTGGATATACATACCTGAGCAGGTCGTCGGTGATGAGGCGACAAGCGTGGAATTTGTCGTATCAGCCGTCGATCCGGATGGCGATACGTTAACCATTGCATTCACATCCGACGATCTTCCCGAAGCCGTACAGTTCACCGACAACGGCGACGGAACCGGCACTTTGCATTGGGAAACAACTTACGAGGACAGCGGTCGATACACCGCAACCTTCACTGCCTCTGACGACGAGTTCAACACTCTCGCCCGTGTCCCGATAACCATCAACGACGTCAACCGTCCGCCGGTTTGGACGAACGTTCCCGAGGACAGGGAAGCCGGCGAGACTGAAGTTATCGAGTTCACCATCGGCGGCATGGATCGTGAAAGCGACCGGATGACGCTGACACTGAACATGGACGATCTGCCAGAAGCCGTGGAATTTACCGATAACGGCGACGGCAGCGGCGATTTTCACTGGGAAACCAGTTATGAAGACTCCGGCAGCTACAGGCTCGAATTTACGCTGGCAGACTACCAGTACGAGACGGTCACGCATGTCGGAGTCAGGATTATAAATGTGAACCGCCCGCCTTACTGGACAGACATACCGGATATTGTGAACGGTGGTGAAGGTACTGCGATCGAATTTGAGATAACCGGTCGTGACGACGACGACGACGACCTGACCATATCGATGCAGTCGGATGACCTGCCTGACGCTGCCACCCTACGTTATGGGGGCGATGGCTCGGCGACGTTCGCTTGGCTGCCCGGGTTCGAGGACGCCGGAACCTACCATGCCACTTTTTCGCTGGCTGACTGGGAAGCAGATATCGAAGCCGATGTGATAATCAACGTTGAGCATATCAACCGCACGCCGGTCTGGACGGAGTTGCCCGAGTTGGTCAAGGTCAACGAGGGTAACACGCTCAATCTGCATATCAGCGGCGTCGATCCGGATCGGGATGAGCTAACCATCACCTACGAATCGTATGACATTCCCGACGACGCCGACTTCACCGATCGCGGTGACGGAACCGGTGAGTTGATCTGGGAAACCGGCTTCGACGACGAGGGAACCTACAGCGCGTTGTTTATATTAAACGACGGCGACATCGAAGTGGGCGGCGAGGTTGTCGTCAGGGTCGAAGATGTGGACGATCCGCCCTATTGGGTCGATGTGCCGAGGTTGGTTCAGGCTGACGAGGCAGCGCTTATCCAATTCGACGTGACGGGAGTCGACCCCGAAGAATCTGAAGTTGAACTGCTTTACGAATCGGACGACCTGCCGAATTGGGTCGATTTCGAAGACCACGGCGACGGCAGAGGTACGTTCATCTGGCGCACGGACTACACCGACGCCGGTGAATACAGCGCAACCTTTACAATTAGCGATGACCTGCACGAAGGTGTAACCTCCGTAGTCCCAATAGTAATCCGCAACGTAAACCGCGCACCGGAGTGGGAGGATGTTCCGGAAAGTGAGCGAGTGAGCGAGGGAGCGAGGATCGAGTTCAACGTTGAAGGCAGCGATCCGGATATGGACGACCGATTGACCATAACCTTCTATCCGAACTTCCTGCCCGATGCAGCCGAGTTTACCGACAACGGCGACGGCAGCGGCAGTTTCGCATGGCAGACCGGATTCTTTGACGCCGGTGAATATCCGGTCAATCTGATCCTGTCGGACGGCACCATCGATGCTGAAGCGGAAATCCTGATCACCGTGAACAACGTGAATCGTGAACCTTACTGGACGAGTTATTTGGGTGTATGGCAACCGATGGAAGGGGAATGCTTCGAGTTCACGATAGCTGCTGAAGACCCCGATGGCGATGACCTGACGCTGGAAATGAGCTCCGACGACCTGCCTGAAGAAGCTCTCTTTGTCGATAACGGTGACGGAACGGGTGATTTCACGTGGCAGACGGGCTACCAAGATGCGTGGGATTACCATGCCATATTTTCAGTTTCTGACGGTGAAGCAGTTTTAGATTCAGCCTGCTACATCGAAGTCTTGAACATACAATGCAGTCCTGTCTGGACAGTATATCCGCTGAATCAAACGGTTACGGGCTATATCGATAACGAAATATCGGTCTATCTTGAGGCTGTCGACCCCGACAGCACCGAAATCGACTATTCGTACAACGAGGACGACCTGCCGGGTGACCTTGATGTGCAGTTTGAACCGGAAGGTAACGGCGTTCGGTTTACCATGCATCCCGACCGTTTCCAGCATGGAAACTACAACGTCGGATTCACAGCGGATGATGGCAACCGCCGCACCGAATTGGAGATAGAATTCATCGTTCTACCCTACCACTACCTTTATACCAATTCCGGTCGAGGTCATGAGATACAGATCAACGGACTGGATCACTTCGGCGACGAGTTAGAGCAACGGGACGAACCGAATGAGTATGATGGAATCGGGGTAATCACTCCGGACGGTGTCGTTGCCGGAGCTTACCGATTTTCAGATAACGTGGATATGCCGCTGACGCTCACTGCTTGGGGTGACAATCCGAACACCCAGGAGTTGGACGAGGGCTTCGCGCCGAACGAGCCGTTCAGATTTGTGTACTGGGATCACACCGTCGGTGAGGAGTTCGATATGAACGTGGAATACATCAGCGACGAACAAACCTGGCGGCTGGATGGCTTCTCATTGGTGGAGCTGTTCGCTGGTCCGGCTCTATCCTTCGACGTCGACAGTCTTGATTTCGGCACCGTCAGGATCGGCTTCGATCTGGAAACAAGCTTTACAATAACCAACACCGGCACAGCGCCGATTGAAAACCTGACCTGGGAGGGCGTCGAAGGCAGTATCTTCCAGATTCAAGATCCGCCTGAACTGCTGGGCATCGGTGAGCAGTTCGAGGCTCCTGTCTCATTCGTGCCCGATGAGATAGGTGATTATAACGCACAATTGACCGCGCGCACAGGCGACGGCGATCTGGTGGCAACGCTTGAACTGATCGGCAGCGGTGTGGCAATGGATCATTTTATCTATCAACGCTTCTTTGGTCAGGCATCGCACGAGATCAGCGTCTTGCAGGCGGATATTGGAGGTCAACCGCTCGAAGTCCAGGATGAAATCGGCGCGTTCACGCCCGCTGGCGTCTGCGCCGGAGCGGTGTATGGCGGCGAGGACGGTTATTACGGGCTTATCGCCTGGGGGGACGATCCCGACACTGGGGAGATCGAGGGATTCCAGCCCGGTGAAGCAATCAGTTTCAGGTTCTGGGACCGGAGCGCTTCTCAGGAGATAACCGTCGTTGTGGATTGGCGTTACGGCTGCGAAACATGGCAGTATGACGGACGATCACAGGTTGTTCTTTCGACCGATGACGATCATTTCACACCGATCGTTACGGACAGAATTCATCATGTGGAAATAATCTACGTTGATATCTTCGGCGAAGCTATCCGCTTCGACGACGAAGTCGCAGCCATCACCCCGCTTGGCATGTGCGCCGGCAGCGTGTCCGGTATCAACGGAGAAAGCGCTAACCTGGAAGCTTATGGCGATGATCCTGAGACTCCAGGATTCATTGAAGGATTTCTCACTGGGGAGTTGATCTATTTCAGAATATGGGACAGCTCAGCCGAAACCGAATATGCCGTCCGGGTTGATTGGTTGGAAAGCCAGAATCGCTGGGAGATTGAATGCGAAAGCCGTGCTTATCTGAGCGCTGTGAGGGATAATGTCGCTCCGGCATTCCGACCGCTTTGTGAAATGACCACGAATGAAGGCGATAATCTTGGATTCGTATTGGTCGCCTCGGATATGGATAACGATCCGGTCAGCATATACATGCCGGTTGAAAATATACCACGCGGGATTATCTTGACTGATGATGGGGACGGTCGCGCTGCATTCAACTGGATGCCGTCGTTCGACCAGGCGGGAAGGTACACGCTGCGGTTCGGCGCTTTCGACGGGATCGATGAAACGCTGATGGAGGTTCCAGTCCGCGTGCAGAACGTCAACCGACCACCGGTTCTGGCGAGAATCGACGTGCCTACAGTCAACGAAGGGGAGCGGTTGGTCGTACAGCTTCAGGCTGATGATCCGGACGGTGACGAGTTTGACTTCAACTCAGTTGATAATATGCCGTTCGGAGCCTCGCTGACAGGGAACCTGTTTACCTGGATACCCAACTATGCCCAGGCGGGAATCTATGAGGATATCACTATCCGCGTCACCGATTTCGGACAACCGGCGCTCTATGACGAAGAGATAATCTCCATAACTGTCCAGGATGTCAACCGACCGCCAATGTGGGAGCGAGGGAGCGAGTTAGCGAGGGAGCGAGGGAGCGAGTTAGCGAGGGAGCGAGTTAGCGAGGGAGCGATGATTTCTTTCACTTTGTCGGCGAGCGATCCGGATGGTGACAATGTCCGGATGGACGGCGACGACATGCCTGAAGATGCGGAGTTCAGGGAGGTCGAAGACGGTGTCGGTATCTTCACCTGGCAGACGAACTACGAATCCGCCGGTGATTACTTAATCTTGTTCTCTGCCTCGGATGATGACCTTGCCGATACGCTTCTGCTCGACCTGCAGGTGATGAATGTTAATCGATTGCCGATTCTGGATGATATTAATGACGTGGAAATCACGGTCGGTAGCGGTACCGAGTTTGAAGTAACCGCTTCCGATCCTGATCCGGAAGATAGGCTGAATCTTGAACTTACTGTAACCAATCCGCCACCAGGTCTTGAAATTAACCAACCTGGCAATACACGCTGGACTGTTACGTGGGAGCCTGAAAGGGCAGGCGTATATTCCAACGTCCGCTTTCTTGTAAGCGACCTCGACGGGGGCTATGACGATCGGTACGTCGTTTTTACGGCACTGCAGGAAGACTACGCGCCTCCCGTTATTGCAGGTTTATTCCCCGAAAACAAGCAGGTTCTGCGTATCGCGCGTCCAACGATCAGGGCGGATGTGTTTGACGAAGGCGTGGGCATCGACAGTATCGCATTTGTCTTTGAAGACGAGATTTGTGAAGATTTTGCATATAACAGCGACACCTACCGGCTGAACTGGACACCGGAAGCCGACTTGAACGACGGATCGCACGGTTACACGATCCGTGCCTTTGACCGGGTCGGCAACGTGTCGACCGAGACGGTGCTGTTCGAGGTCGTCACCGAACCCGGTGAGATCGAACTGGACGATTTGTTGATGTACACGGCTTACGACCGCATCGACATCGGCGGTGAAGCGCAACCGTTTCAAGAGCTGGAGTTGTGGCGATCCGGTGAATTGCTTATGGAAACCGGTGCCGACCACCAGGGCAGGTTCGAGTTCATGCGTGTATCGCTGGTCGAAGGACGGAACTCAGCCACAGTAAGCGGTCATGACGATAGAAGCCACGTTACATTTGACATTTACCTCGACACGGAACCGCCGGTTGTGGAACTCATGTCGCCGGACGAATTCGAGAACGATCCGGCGCCGCGCATCCGAGCCGTCATTCGGGACGAGGGTATCGGCGTCGACGAAAATGGCGTCCACCTGGCGCTCGACGGCGAGGAGATTGATGACTTCCTGTTCCGCGGTAACACGTTAGTTTATGCTATCCCTGAACAGCTCGAAGAGGGCGAACATCGGGTAAGCCTGTCGGCGGCGGATATGCTTGGAAACGCGCCCGTAGATTCGCCTGATTACCAGGTTTTCATAGACAGCTATGCGCCGCAGCCGGTTCACTCCTATTTTAATCCACCAGTCGACACCATCGGCAATCGCCAGCCGGAAATTCACATCCCGATAGATGACCCGCTGCCGTCCAGCGGTATAGTCGGCGGCGACATCGTCCTCAGTGTGGATGGCGAAGAGCTCGACTACGAATGGGACGAGGTTGAGAACGCTGTCCTCTTCGACTTTGACTGGGTCGATCCGCTCGTTGAGGGCTCGCATGATATATTCCTCGAAGTCTATGATCGTGCCGGCAATTACACACTATCCCGCGGCAGATTCATCGTCGGTGACATCGAGGACAGTGAACCGCCGGAATTCAGCAACCTCACGCCACCGCCCGGATGTGTGGCGGGCAGCGGCGGCAACGGTCAGGATATGATCCCGGTGCGGATATCCGCCGATACAGTTTCGTTCGTGGTCAGCGACAACGACGCCGGCGTGGACTGGGAAACGGTGTGGATGCGGGTAATCGCGCTGAACGATCCGGACGATCCGGCTGACAACGACACCACCGTTTTCGACGAGCACGACCTAATATTCCAGGTGCCACCGGGCAGAATCCTACTACCCGCGCTCGAACAACCGCGCGGTCAGGATCGCGCGCCCGCTCAGATGAGAGGACTGCAGGAGGGCGTCAACCAGGTTGAGGCATTCGCCGACGACGAAGCGGGTAATACCGGCAGCGCGGATTGGCGGTTCTTTCTCGACCTGACGCCGCCTGAAGCGCCGGTGCTGGATGATCCCGATATTGTCTGGACGAACAACTCCGTCATAACGCTAACCGGATCGACCGGCGGTGACGAGCCCGTTTACGCGGAGGGTTACACTAATAATACGTCAGTCAGGATATACAGAAACGGTGAGTTGACTGCTGAGGTCTACGCTGAGCCGGACGCTGATTTCGAAGCGTCCGAAGTTCTGCTGGTCGATGGTCTAAACCGAATCGACGCCGCTGTGGCGGATGGCGGCGGCAACGAATCGGAACTCAGCGATCCGTTCGAGATCCGGCTGGACCTGATATCGCCGGAAATAACCGACTTTGAGCTTCCCCGTGGACCCAACATATCAGATCTGACGCCCGAATTCCCGGCATTACTAAGTGACGAGGGCTCAGGGCTGGACGAAGACGGTATTACGTTCACCATTGATGACCGGGAAATATCGTTTGAGTATAATCCCGAAAACGGCGCTTTCCTGGGCTCGGTTCGCAACCATCTCGAAGAGGGAGAACATACAGCAGTCCTTCATGTCACAGACCTCGCCGGAAACGAAGCTTATGCAGAATACGCTTTTTGGATCATCCTGCCACCCGTGGCAACACCGGAGTTTAACCTGAACCGTTATACAAGCATCAATCGCGTCTCGCTAACCGGTCGGACAGAAGAGATAGATAATATCGATGTCGTAGTAATTCTGAACGGCAGAGCCGTTGGCAGCGTACCGGTCGAGGATCACGCATTCAGCCTCAAGCGCGACGCTGCAGAGCTGCCGGATACGTCGTGGGTAACCTGCGTCGCATTCAATCCAGCGGGTGTGTTCAGCGACACCGCTCAGGCGCAGATGCTTCTGCACGACCGAACGCCGCCGGTCTTCAGTCATGCTTCTCCCGCTCACGGTACAATTGTCGACGTCGAGGATATGGAGACCGTCTCCATTCTGATGAACGACCTCGAAGCCGGAATCCGCGACCTGGCGTTTTCGTTGATTGTTCCCGGCAAGGCGCAGAACTTCCGCACCACTGTCACCGACTCCGGTTTCTGGCTGTTTGCAGATGTGGCTGAGGTTGATTTCATCAACAACGAAACGATAAGCGCCATCGCGGCGGCGTCAGATCAGGCTGTGATCCCAAACCCGGGACAGTACCGCTGGCAGTTTGTGACACGAGTCAGAACCGAGCCGGTCATCTTGCTGCCGGATACGAGCTTCGATGAGGACGAACAGGTCGCGCTGAACCTGCACGACTTTATTAACGACCCGGATAACTCATGGTACGAGCTTGAAATAACCGCTGAATTCATCACGGGTGATGACCATGCGGCGCTGGATGTCGACACATTGGGAATCCTGCAACTCAGCCCGGATGCGGACTGGTTCGGGCGATTGCTGCTTGCGGTATATGCCACGGACCCGGACGAACAGACCGGCGTCGACACCGCTCTCGTCGAAATAAACGCCGTCAACGATCCACCGCGTTTCGATGAGATAGAGGACGCCGGTGCCTGGGTAGGTAATCAATTCGAGAAGCAGGTCGGCGCCACCGACACGGACGACGACGATCTTGTATTCAGCGATGACTGCGACCTGTTCGACATCTCGCAGGCGGGACTGATCCTTTTCACTCCGGTGGATGACATGCGGGGGCGTCACGAGGTTGTTTGTGAGGTGCACGACGCGACGGGAGCATCCGACCAGGCGCGTTTCACGCTGTACATCGAACCGGTGAACAACCCGGTCGAACTGATCGCCGACATACCGGATATCGAGATAGACGAGGACTCCGAATCGCTGGCGCTCGCCGATCTCGACACGGTGTTCACCGACGCGGACAATAGACCGCTGAACTGGAGCTTCGACCTCAGCGGGGAAGGAATCTTAGTTGAGGTCGATCCAGCCGCGAATATATTGTTCATCGAGCCGGAGCCCGACTTCTTCGGTGAAGTGCATGTCATTATTTATGCTGAAGATCGAGCCGGTTCCGAGGCTGAGGATGATTTCACGGTCACGGTGTTGTCGGTCAACGACCCGCCGCGGCAGATCGGAACGCTGCCTTCCGATATAACCCTCGAAGAAGACCCGGAACGCTTGGTGATCGCCGACTTGGACAGCATTTTTATCGATCCCGAGCAGCAGGACATATCGTTTGGTGTCTACGGTGGAAACAGGCTCGGTGTGGAGGTCGATGACGAAAAAGTCCTGAGCATCAATCCGACACAGGACTGGTGGGGCGAGCAAAGCTTCTTCGTGGTGGCGGATGACGGCGTCCAGGGACCTCGAGGTCCTGTCAGGCAAAGCGTTGACGATGGTTCGTTCAGCTTCACTCAATTGCGAATCAGTGATAAAGAACCCCGGCGGGATGAGTCGCAACCGATTGAAATCTCGGTCGAGGTCGTGTCGATTAACGATCCTCCACGTCCCACACAACCGGTTGAGGATCAGGAATTCGACGAGGACAGCAGCCCGTGGAGCATCGATTTGAGTCAACTGTTCACCGAAGTCGACGGTGAAGCCTTCGATCTCTGGGCGGACGCCGCCGAACCGCTTGAGGCACAGCTTTCGCAGGCGGGACTGCTGACCCTGCTTGCGCCGGAGAACTACAACGGCTCAGGTTTGCAGGTTGTCGTTACCGCGCTGGATGAAACCGGACTGACCGGCAGCGATACGTTCTACGTCGATGTTCTGCCGGTCAACGACCCGCCCGAGGTAATTTCGTCAATCGGCGAACGCGAATTCGTCGAGGACACGGGACCCTGGACGGTTGCCGATCTCGATGATATATTCCGCGATATCGACGGCGATCTTTTAGACTACAACCTCAGTTTAGATGACCCGATAGATCTCGACTGGTGGGTGAACCTTGAAAATGAGCTGATCGTCAGCGTTCCGGTGAACTTCTGCGGCGCTGATATCGCCGTTACAGTTACAGCCGATGACCGTCACAACTCCCACGTTACGAGGAGCGTCGCAAGGGCGTCATTCAGCACAGCCCGAACCCTCCGTCGTATCACCACTTCCGCGCCCGAAAGTCACCCCCACGCCTCTGAATGTCCCCCCGCGCCTCTGAATGTCATCCCCAGCGAAGGCGGGGGACCGGTCAGACAGTTGCGTTCCATCAGCGGCGGAAGCGACCGTAATTCATGGTTGACTTTCGGTAAGGATTCGCAGCGAGAGACCGGACTGCGCCGTGACGATACAGTTGAAGACTTGTTCATGCTGACCGTTACGCCTGTCAACGACCGACCGCTGTGGATAGATGTAATATCGGACGTTGAAGCCACAGAGGGTGCACGTATCTCGGTAGCCCTCACAGCATCCGACGTTGACCTCGAATACGAAGGAGACCAGTTAACCTTATCCATAGCGGACGATGAAGGTATTCAAGCTCACAATGCCATCCTCACCGATCACGGCGACGGCAGCGGTACACTCACCTGGCAGACGGACAGGGAATGCGCCGGTGATTACTTCACAGTCTTTCAGGTTGAGGACCGAGCAGGTGAGGTCGACTGGTGGACGGTCAGGTTCATAATCGGTGATGTTAATCGTCCGGTTCAGCTTGTCCGGGATTTGCCCGACACCACTTTCGCTGAAGATGCCGCTGGACAGTTGATCTGCCGCCTCCGCGATTACTTCAGCGACCCGGACGGCGACAGCATCGCTTTCAGTTGCATCGATCCGGAAGGTTTGACAGCCAGAGTTGTTAAGGCGACTCAATTATACTTGCAGCCGGAGCCGAACTGGCACGGTGATGCGTACGTCGTGGTGACGGCTTCGGACGGCGTGACATCGGTGAACGACACAATGCTTGTCACCATCCAGCCGGTGAATGACTCACCGACTGCCTTCGATCTGTCACAACCGGCTGACAGCGTTTTTCGTTACAGCTATCCGGCGGTGCTGTTCAGTTGGCAGGAGTCGGTTGACATTGTTGAGGATTCGACCGTTACGTACAGTTTGGTACTGGAATTCGACGGCGAGGAACATTATTACCGCGGTATGACAGATACATCCAAGTGGGTGCCACGCACCGATTTTGTTATCGACGTGGATCAACCCACCGAAGTCCGGTGGTGGGTCTATGCCTCGGATGGAACCGATTCGATACGCAGTATCAGTGTGAACATGGTTACAATCGCGTCCATACGCAGGCACCAGCAGGAAGACGTGTTCATACCCACCGAATTGGCGCTGGGCAGGGCGTTCCCCAATCCGTTCAACGACGTGATGACTGTCCTCTACGATCTGCCCGAACCGACAGATGTCAGCATAACAATTCACGATGCGAACGGTCGCCTGGTTGATACGATCCTCGATGACTACATCGGCGTCGGCAGGTATCCGGCTTATTGGGACGGCTGGAGTCGTGACGGTCGGCGCGCTTCGTCGGGACTGTACATCGTGCGCCTTAAGACGTCCCATGGATCAAAGATGCGGAAGGTAATGCTGCTTCGGTAGCACAGATACTGTATCATTCATTTAACAATACATTACCAGGAAGACACCACCAACAGCCAGGACTATCCCGATGCTTCGCTGTAGATTGATGGGTTCCCGCAGGAAGATGGCGGCGAAAATGAAGATAAAGATGTTCGATGTCTGGTTCAAAGCCGCTGCGATGGAAGCCGGCGCGAATTTCATTCCGGCAAGCCATAGAATCATCGACAGGTAAGCGCCGGTAAACGAACCTGAAATGGTATATTTCCAACTGTGAGATTTTAACAACGAATTTACCACCACCCGCCGTTCAGGATGGAACAGTAACACCAATCCCAGTACGAGACAGCCTCCGACGAATCGGACTTCCGTCGCCCACAACAGCGGGGATCGTTCCAGCAACGGTTTTATCATCACAATCCCCACTCCCATCATAGCCATGGCTGTCATGCCCCAGAATATCCCCCACGCCAGGTTATGTGCGCTGATATTGCCACGCTTCTTCTCGCGGGTTACGGTCAGCACAGCGGAGATTATCATCACAGCGCCGACAACCTGCCACAGGTTCAGACTTTCGCTAAGCCATATAACCGCTAGAAATATGATAAACGGGCTGTATAGGCAGTCCACGATCGCCGATAATCCTGCGCCCAGGAGGTTCAGACTCCTGAAGAAAAATGTGTCCGCCAATCCGATGCCGATTGCGCCGCTCAACAGCAGCAGAAGATAATCGTTGTATGGCACAGGATAAAGAAGAGTCTCGCCCAGGAGCCACATAGTGGGAAGAATTAAGACACCCGCCAGCAGGTTCTTGAATAGGTTCAGCGCAATCGGGTGAACCGTCTCGCCACTCTTCTTGAACAGGATGACAGCAACCGCCCAGATGACCGCGGTCAGCAGAGCGCAAGCTTCGCCAAAGTAGGGGATTGATGAAATCAAATGAGATAACGGATTGTGCTGTTATATTTCGTCGAAGACGCAATATATGGATATAAATAATGATAACCAAAATGATCCGGTAATGAATTGCATGAAAGGTTGATTGAAAGAATGGTTCTATGTGTTTACAGCTTGATGAGTGGTCAGACAAGAGTGTCTAACCTCCCCTTCTGTTGAGGTAACTTGGATCGCAGGGATTTCATCCGAATAGTGATTCGTCTTATTAAATACCGCAACGTTATCATCCCCTCGCTTTGCAGGGGGGAATGAATCCTGATTACGGTTTACTCTTCAGCCTCATAGACTGCCAGTCCCATGCTCTTGTCGATTTTCATCTTCATCATCACCATGCCGGTTAACAACTTGGGGAAGAAGTCGGTCGATTTCTGCGGCATGCGCTCGCCGGCTGATGCGACTTCTCGTACCTGGTCAACGCGGGTCGGATTAATCAGGAACGCCGCCTGGTTACCGTCTTTACCCACCATGTCGAGTGATTCGTCCCGACCGCGTATATAGTATACGTTACTGTATGATTCCAGTTTCTCGGTAGTGATGCCCAACAGGTGGTCGAGAAGCGCTGTGTGTAGCACGGTTACGTCCAGCCGCCGCCAGGTTTCGGAGTGTTCGCCTTCGACCAGTCTGTCCATTAGTGCCGGGTCTTTTATAGTAAGCAGACGGTATCCGTCCAATCCCTCCGCAGCAAATCCGAAGGCTGATTTCCCGGTATTACGAGCTTCATCCAGAGCGGCATAGAGCGCAGCGCGTTCCTGGTACTCGCCGATTTCGAAATCGCTCGACGCCTGCGACAGAAAGGATGCAGGATCGAAGCCGTCCAGTGAATGAACGACGCGGTGTGTCGGCAAAATCGTCAGACCCGGATCGTGCATATTGACCAGCGTCATCATGCGGTGATCGAATGATTCAAAGCCCATCGGCTTCCAGTTGCGTTTTTTGCAGTAGTCCATGTAATTTACCGCCGTTTCGAAGCGGTGGTGTCCATCGGCAATGAAGAGCTCCAACTCCTCGAAGATTTCGTCGATATCTTTAACAAGACCTGGTCGGGAAAGCCTATAGAGCCGGTGTATAGCGCCGAGATCGTCCTTCACTTCCATAATCGGATTGGCGCCGAACATCTCTTCTTCCAACATCTTGTTGATATTATTCTCAGGATCGTCGTACAGCATGAATATCTGACCGTCGTTTGCCTCGGTAGCCTTCATCAGTTTCAGGCGATCCGCCTTGGGACCGGACAGGGTCTTTTCATGCGCCCGTACTTCCGCCTTATCGTCATCGAGATTCACCAGGGCTACCAGCCCCTTGCGGACGTAAGTTTGACCTTCGACCGTGTATTCCTGGTGATAGGGATATATCGCCGGACCGCCTTCGCGGATCAGAGCGCGTTCTTCGATCCATTTATTCCAGAAGTCAGCTGCACGCGTGTATTGGTTATCGTTGGGATTGTCCATATCCCTGGTCTTTCCCTTGATAATACGCACGACGTTATATTCATTCCGTTCATAGTACTCATCTCGCAAGGCATCATCGATCTTATCGTAGGGCTGTGCTACGACCTTATTCAGATCACCAACCTCGGCTTTATTGTAACGGTAGCCTCTGAACGGTGCGATATTTGCCATTGTAACTCCTTTATGATTTGTAACAGGTTACGTAGAATTTCAGTCCGATTAAGATGATAAAAAGTTTGCAGTTTCGCAAGTTGATGACTGAAGTTTCGCAATTGGGCGCAAATTTTGTCATTCCATCGAAAGCTGGAATCCAGAGATGTTGCTGATATTACGTGCGTTACTGGATTCCAGCTTTCGATGGAATGATGAGGTTTGGTGAGTTTTTTACATTCTCAGACACACTGCTTCGCGGGAATGACAAATAAAAAGATTTTCTCAACAATCACTTAATCAACAACGCCCTCTTAACCTGCTGCCGGTTACCACTCTCCAGTGCGACCATGTATATCCCGCTCTGTAGGAAATCGCCGTTAAGTGTCGCGAAATGCTTTCCTGCTTCAAGTGTTGCGTCGACCAAGCTGACAACTCTGCGTCCGGCGAGGTCGTAGACGGTCAAATGAACATCGGTGCGTCGCTGAAGCGAAAACTCGATCCGTGCAGTTGAATTGAACGGATTCGGGTAGACTCCATCCAACCTGAAATCAAACGGTTGTGGGTCAGGTTTATCTTCGTCGACTCCCAGTGCGACATCTATGGTGATGTAATCGTTGGTGTGAAAGATGAGTCCGTCACCTTCGATGACTTCCGTAGACATTTCGAGTTCCCAGTCGTGTATCGGATCCCAATATAGCAGATGGATTGCTTCGCCGTCGAGGAAGCCCTCGACGACATCCGCAGTGAACGAGTCGTCAGGCCAGGCTGGCATTCCATAGGGTGGATCACCTTCAATAACCGTTGCGCCGGCGATGATACCACCCGGGGTGAAACATGCCATCTCCGCGCCATCGACTACATCCAGACCGGTTATCGCATTGAAAAGAATGGACATACTATCAAAGGTCGGGGGTACGTCGGGGAAGTGCCGCAGGTTGGCTTCGGGTGGGCGTTCAACAAAGGTGTCCTCCTCAGGATAAATAAGCTGACAGCTTTCGGTGACATTGATCTGCAGACCACTTCCAGGTTCTATAACGGCATTCCATCCCCACCATTCTTGTCGAGGGCTATAAGACCTGCCCTGCCCATCCTTTGCATCAAGGAGCAGACCCCTGTCCGTCAAACACCTGAGCGCGGCGCTCAAAAACAGCTCATAGTCAGGATAGTACGCAATAAAGTTCCACCCGCAGAAAAGATCGATCGGTCTATCGTACGGAATCGGTCGACCGTGAACAACTAATTCAGTGTCTTCGGAAACACAAATCAAGTAACCCTGGGAAGTGTCCCACGTCCTTAGTTGCCGAAAATTCGAGGAAGGAACACTGAATTCGCTGGCATTTTTGATAATTAAGATCTGATCGATGATGTCTTGCAGAATCAACTGCATATCTGGTCCATTTTCACCGATATAGTCATCGGAAAAATCGAGGTTAGAAGAAATCAGACTCCAGCCTGCGGGCAATTCAATAGTCAGAGTTGTGTCGTTTTCAGCACGTGTTCCTTCAGGAACTCTCGCCTGAACTGAGAGCGCCGCGGTTAAAAATGCGATCGAAATAATCAATATCGTATTTCGGCAAGTCATAATTTCCTCCGAACAACAGTCGTCTGATTACTGCGGTTTAATCATACATAAATTGTTACTAAGTACCGTTTATTCATCAGGTTATGCTTCGCTTGAAACCCGATGGTAACGCGAGGATTAAGGTTTCGTCGAGGAGACATGAGATAATTACTTAGTGACTGTTGAAAAACTCATTGAAATCGTCACCAACCCGCTGGCAGATGCCCTCGTCTGCCAGTAACAATAGTGTGTATCAAGTACTTATCTGGCAGACGAGGGCATCTGCCAGCGGGCAATCGGACATTTTCAATAGGAGCTACTTAATCAATAATGCCCTCTTAACCTGCCGTCGGTTCCCACTCTCCAGTGCGACCAGGTATATTCCGCTCTGTAGTAAATCACCGTTAAGTGTCGCGAAATGTTTCCCAGTTTCAAGTGTTGCGTCGACCAAGCTGACAACTCTGCGCCCGGCGAGGTCGTAAACGGTTAAATGAAGATCGGTGCGTCGCTGAAGCGAAAACTCGATCCGGGTGGTCGAATTAAATGGGTTGGGATAAATGCCATCCAAGCTGAAATCAAGCGGTTGTGTGGCGGGGTCTTTTTCATCCACGCCCAGCATGACGTTAATGGCGATTAAATCCCCCCGAAAGATCAGCTCATCGCCGTCGAGGATTTCCACCGACATCTCCAACTCCCAGTCATGAACCGGATCCCAGTAGAGCAGATGAATCGCTTCTCCGTCGTGGAAGCCCTCAACGACATCCAACGTGTTCGGATCGTCCCTCCAAGCTGCCATACCACAGGGAAGACCTTCGATCACAGTTGCACCACCTATGACGCCATCCGGAGTGAAACAAGCAATTTCCGCGCCATCAACTACTTCAATACCGGTTATTGAATTGATCAGGATGGAAATGCTGTAATCAGTTCGCGGCACGTCGGGGAAGTGCTGCAGGTTGGGACCGGGACGTGGATCGATATCCTCGTCGCCGTTGTTTGGATATGTAAATTCACAAGCTTCAGTTACTTCAACCCAATACCCTTTCCCGGGAACTAACACCCAATCGCCGTCCCAATCAAATGATGGATAATAAGCCCCGCCACGCAGGTCTCGAACTAATAGCAGCAAACCCGATTCGACAAGATCAGCGAAAGCGTCGCGGACATACATCGGATGTTCAGGATAATATGGGATCCTGTTCCAGCCGGAATTAAGCTGAATGGGTCTATCAAAAGGTATTAGTTCGCCATGAAGCTCCAAATCTGCCGATTCCTGCATCACGAAGGTATAAACCTTGTGTGTATCCCAGAATCCGAGGTTGTTAAAATTATGGCTTGGGACACAAAATCCACCTACCTCGTCTTTGATAAGACCAACTCTGTCAGCAATCTCTTCAATGATGAGCATGAAATCCGGTCCTTCATCGTCAACGTACTCATCGGCAAATTCACGGTTTGATGAAACAAGGTTTTCACCTTGAAGAAGTTCAGCGACGGTCTGTGAATGTGCTGACAAGGCAAGTAGAACGACAAGGAATGAGACTATTAACGCTTTCATTCGATTTATCCTTTCGTCTTATTACACATATGATAATAACCAAATTAAACCCTTAGAGGTGTGATGTCAAGCACTTTTTAATGGATTTGTTACATAAAAATGCTGTAACAAACTAATTAGTTCCTGTTGAAAATGTCCGATTGCCCGCTGGCAGACGTCCTCGTCTGCCAGATAAGTACTTGATACGCATGATTGTTACTGGCAGACGAGGACGTCTGCCAGCGGGTTGGTAACAATTTCAATGAGTTTTCAACAGGCACTAATTAAAGTCTCCAGCCTGGATTTTTGCTTGTCATTTCTGCACAATAGTCTATCCAAGAATAAGGGAGTCAGCTGCTGTCACCTCTCCACAAATGACAGAAATATTATTGTATTTTACAGATAAATCCTGAAGGGGGTGTGATGATTCATAACATGAAAAAACACAATAAGCTTTAAATAAAGGATATTATTAGACATTCCCGAAGGGAATGAACTTTGAATAGCCGTGTGCATAAGCCCACGGAGATGGAAATGAGTTGAGTACACGCCCCTGAAGGGGTTGAACAAACATGGTTTTAATTTCCGTTTATTCAACTCCTTCGGGATTGTGATTTGGTTTGCATTGTTTTCCACCGGCTGACGCAGGTGGCTATTCACGGAACAACCCCTTCGGGGTTTATATGGTTACTTGAAGAATTCTATCAGCAGCGACGCCACTTCCAAACCGATCCTGTCTTGGGCTTCGCCAGTCGAAGCGCCGATGTGAGGGGTAACGCTGACCCTGGGATGTTTCACGAGATCCTCTCTTGGGTTGGGTTCGCCGATGAAAACGTCGACACCCGCACCGGCGAGCTTGCTTGAGTTGAGCGCCGCCAGGAGCGCGTCCTCATCTACTATGCCGCCGCGTGCGCAGTTAATCAGATAGGCGCCATCCTTCATTTTGTCGAATTCGGCTGTGCTCATCACGTACCCGGACGGATCGACCGGTATGTGCAGCGAGACATAATCGGCGCGTGACAGAACCTCATCCTTGGAAAGAAGTTCAACGTCAAGATCAACCGAATCCACGTAGGGATCGTAGGCGATGACCTTCATTCCCAAAGCCAGCGCCTTCCTTGCCAGCGACTTGCCTATGCGACCGATGCCGAGTATGCCGAGTGTCCTGCCAGCGAGTTCAACACCCTTGTACTGCTTCTTGTTCCACTGACCGTCGCGCATGGTGACGTTGGCGGCGACGACGAAACGCGACAGCGCAAACATGTGCGCCAATGTCAGTTCGGCGACAGAATCCGAGCTCGCCGCCGGTGTGTTCATCACCTTGACGCCTTTATCCTCAGCGTATTTGACGTCGATGTTGTCCACGCCCACGCCGCCGCGTACGATAGCTTTCAGGTTCGGTACACCGGCGTCGATCACGTCCGTGCGAACCTTGGTGGCGCTGCGTACCACAATCGCGTCGTATTCGGCGATCCTGAAGGCAAGCTCTTCCTGTGGTATTTTGGTATCGAAGACTTCATGCCCGGCGTCGCGCAGCATCTGCATGCCGTCCGCGGACATGCCGTCGTTGACTAATATTCTCATTTTATTTCTCCTTTTGCAATCCAGTTTTTTGTTGTCAGACGTCCCGCCTGACAGTATGTTTATATAAATAGTTTCTTAGCTGTTATATATCTTTAACCGGTTTTTGTTCCGGCAGATTGTTTCACTTCACCAAATTCACCGACTGTTCCAAGATTTCATCACCCGCTTCCAACCGTAGTATATACACCCCGGAACTCAAATCCGCTCCGTTGAACAATAGTGAGTTTTCTCCCATTTTCATCCATCCTGCCGGAGTCAAATCTCTAACCCTCCTTCCCAACGGATCGAACACCTCCAGCCGCACCGGTCCCGCTTTGGGCAGCGCGAAGCGGATGGTGGTGGTGGAGTTGAAGGGGTTGGGGTAGGCAGGATAAAGGATGAAGGATGAGGGATGAGGGATGAAATCGGGGGATACGTTCAATGCTTCGGAGCAGTCGTAGATGCCGAGGTTGGTGACATCAGCGACGTAGATCAGACCGTCCGGACCGACCGCAACGCCGTAAGCTCTTCCTGGTGTATTATAGAATCCCACTTCATAAGGCTGTGCGGGATTGGAAACGTTCACCACCCGCAAGCCGGCATCCCAATAAGTAACATAGGCGTAGTTCCCAGCGACCGCAACGTCCTGAGCGTATCCCGGCATGAAGTAGAATCCGACTTCCCGTGGTAGCGAGGGATCCGAAACATCCACTACCCGCAAACCGGGACTCCCAGCGATGACATAGGCGTAGTTCCCGGCGACCGCAACGTCAGAAGCGTATCCCAGCGTGTCGTAGAATCCCACTTCATAAGGCTGTGCGGGATTGGAAACGTTCACAACCCGCAAGCCGGAATCTCCATCGGCGACATAGGCGAAGTTCCCGGCAACCGCAACGCCGTAAGCGTATCCCGGCGTATCGTAGAATCCCACTTCCTCCGGCTCAGCGGGATTGGAAACGTCCACCACCCGCAAACCGGGACTCCCAGCGGTGACATAGGCGTAGTTCCCGGCAACCGCAACGCCCTGAGCAGATCCCATGTAGTAGAACACGACTTCATCAGGTTCCTCGGGATTGGAAACATCCACCACCAGCAATCCGAAATCATCGGTGACATAGGCATAGTTCCCGGCGACCGCAACGTCCCAAAGATATCTTGGCGAGTCGTAGAATCCCGCTTCCATAGGTTCTGATGGATCGGAAACGTCCACAACGCGCAAGCCGCCTGTAAAACTATCGATTACATAGGCGTAGTTCCCGGCGACCGCAACGATCCAGGCCGATCCCGACGCGTCGTAGAATCCCGTTTCATATGGATCAGCAGGATTGGAGACGTCCAGCACCCGCAAGCCTCCTGTCCCTTCGGCGATATAGTCGCCTACATAGGCATAGTTCCCGGCGACCGCAACGCTAAAAGCGGGTATGAAGCAGAACCCTGTCCCCCATGGTTGGGTGGGATTGGAAATATTCACCATGTCCAAGCCATTTCCGCAGGCTACATAGGCGTAGTTCTCCACGACCGCAACACTATAAGCCCCTCCCCGCACGACATAGAACCCCACTTCCTCCGGCTCAGCGGGATTGGATACGTCCACTATACACAAGCCGGAATCCCTATCGGCGATGTAAGCGTAGTTCCCGGCGACCGCGATACCCCAAGCAAATCCATGCGCGTTGTAAAAACCCGTACCCCTGGGCTGGGCGGGATTGGAGATGTCCACTACGCACAAGCCGGAATCTCCATCGGCGATGTATGCATAGTTCCCGACGACCGCAACGCCGTGAGCCAATCCCGGCGTGTCAAAGTATCCTACTTCGTGGGGCTGGGCTGGATTGGAAACGTCCACCACC
Source organism: uncultured bacterium (assembly GCA_964471745.1). GTDB lineage: Bacteria > Electryoneota > AABM5-125-24 > Hatepunaeales > Hatepunaeaceae > CAYYHI01. The sequence goes on from CAYYHI010000005.1 coordinate 33,796, forward strand.
CACAAGCCGGAATCTCCATCGGCGATGTATGCATAGTTCCCAGCGACCGCAACGCCGTGAGCCAATCCCGGCGCGTCAAAGTATTCTACTTCGTGGGGCTGGGCTGGATTGGAAACGTCCACCACCCGCAAGCCGGAATCTCCATCAGCGATGTATGCATAGTTCCCGGCGACCGCAACGGCATAAGCCACTCCCTGCGTGTAGTAGTAGCCGACTTCCCTGGGCTCGGCGGGATCCGAAACATCCACCACCCGCAAGCCGGTAATCCCAGCGGCGACATAGGCGTAGTTCCCAGCGACCGCAACGCTGAAGGCATTATCCCAAAAATTGTAAATCTTTCCCACCAATCTCACTCCGGAACTGTCCTGAGCCGACGCAGCATTCGCCCCAAGCAACAGCGCCAGGACGATGAAAGAAATGCTGAAATGTCTCATTGTGAATCTCCTGAGATTTTTGTGTTTTACCGCTTTACCCCCCCTTACTCACCCCCTGTAATAGCAGGGGGGGGGAAACTCGCTCACTCGCTTACTTCTTTCACCCATTCTTCGCCATAAAATCCTTCATGAATTCGACCAGATCACGGATTGCTTCGGGTGGGATGGCGTTGTACATCGAGACACGGATGCCGCCGACGCTGCGATGACCCTTGAGCCCGTTAAAGCCGGCTGCCTTGCCCTCGGCGACGAACTTCGCTTCGAGATCCTCGTTCGGCAGGCGCAGGCACGCATTCATCCAGCTTCGGCTGTCCTTCTCGACAGTTCCGCGGTAAAAATCGGGATTGTCGTCCATGAATCCGTACAGAATATGGGCTTTCTGCCGGTTGCGTTCCTCCATCGCAGCCAGACCGCCCATCTCGTCCATCCATTTCAGCACCCGGTTCATAAACCAGATTCCGAACGTGTTGGGCGTGTTAAACAGTGAGTTCTTATCGACATGCGTGCCATAGCTCAGCATAGATGTGATGCCAGAGCGGGCGGTCTTGAAAAAGTCATCGCGTAATATAACCAGCGTAACACCGGATGGTCCGAGGTTCTTCTGCGCGCCGCCGTATATTATGCCGAACGGTTTCGGATCGAAACGATGCGATAAGAAATCGCTCGACATATCGCAGGCGATCGGCACATCACCGGTATCGGGGAAGTCCAGAAATTGCGTGCCCTTAATCGTGTTGTTGCTGGTCAGGTGGACGTAACAGGCATTGTCGGTCAGCTTGAGCTCATCCTGCTTGGGAATGTGAATGTAGTTGACCTCACTGCCGTCGAAGGCGATGTTCACATTGCCGAACAGCTTAGCTTCTTTAATTGCCTTGACCGACCATGAACCGGTATTGACGTAATCGGCGGTTTTTCCATCGAGCAGGAAGCTCATCGGGATCATCGCAAACTGCGTGGATGCTCCGCCCTGCAGAAAGAGCACGTGGAATTCATCGCCAAGTCCGAGCAGCTTTTTAATCAGCGAGACAGTTTCGTTATGGATGGCATCGTACTCCTTTGAACGATGCGACCATTCCATCAGGTTCATGCCGGTGTTCTGGTAGTTGAACCAATTATCGTGCATGTGTTCCAGAACCTCCAACGGTACCGCCGCAGGTCCGGGATTGAAATTCCAGATACGATTGTATTTCATTTTAATGTTAACCTCCTGAAAGAGTGTGATGTGAATTTTTCGTTGAGAGTCTTAACTAACTACTTAAATCGTTTGAAAGTCCTTATTTCTTCATTCTGAACGAAGTGAAGAATCTCGTTTTAATTACCCTGCCGTAAAAGATTCTTCACTTCGTTCAGAATGACGGCATATTGGGATTAGTAATCTGTTAATACTCTCTTTTCGTCTAATATCGGAATTACTTCTGTTTTTTCGCTCTCAAGGCGATCTTCAAGCTCCATAGAAATCCCCCATAGAGAATCACGCAGCCGAAGATCAGCATTATCCACGCTGAAACAGGCATTATTAAACCTCCTTTCGGTTGAGTTTTGTGCCGAGGAAGACAGAGATTGCAATCACCACGATTATCATCCCCCATCCGCCAATCCAGTTAGCCCAGGCAGGATAATTGCCATAGGGCTCAGTGATACCTTTGATGAGAGATGAAATTAAGAAGTAACCCAAAACCAGTGGGGTAATGGCTATTATACAGATATCCCACCAGCTCCCGATCCTTACCTCTGATGTTTCGTTTATCTCACTACGAAGTTTCTTTGCTCCGAAAATCCATCCGACTACGATGCATTCCACCAAGGCGATGGTCACCAAGCCATAGTCGGACACGTAGTGATCTACGATGTCCAGCCAATAGAGCCCTCCACGGGTGATGTAGACGATTCCTATGACAAATCCTATAATGGAGATCCATATTACAACTTTAATGTGCTTAATGCCGAGCGCATCTTTTAAGGGTGTGGCAAATCCTTCTACGAGGGAGAACGCCGAATCTATCCCCAGCGTCAGGAGCATCAGGAAGAACACCACTCCAAAAAACGGAGCCCAGAAAGGTAGTTGAGAAATGATAGTGGGATAGGTTATGAATGCCAGGTCCGGTCCTGACTCCACCACATCCTTTACTGGAACACCCATTTGGTAAGCAAGAAACCCGAGAGCAGAAAAAACGGCGAACCCGGCGAAAAAGCTGAATCCGCAGTTGAGAAACCCTGTCATAAGGGCGTTGTTGGAGATATCGGCATCCTTAGGCAGATAGCTGGCATAGGCAGCAAGCACCGCCATTCCGAGAGACAGTGAAAAGAGTATCTGTCCGTATGCCGCCAGCCAGACTCGCGGATCGGCGAGTTTCCTAAAATCTGGCTGAAGGTAATAGGTCACGCCATCCACTGCGCCGGGCAGGGTCAATCCTCTGATCGCCAGAATGACCAGGCAAAGCACCGGTAAAGGTACTGTCACCAGCACAACCTTCCCCACCGACTTGATACCCTTCCAGAGAACCGCCACAATTGCAATCCAGGTCAGTACAAGTCCGATTAAAATTGGACCCTGGATAGCGCCCAGAACTCCGGGACCGGATGACAGGTTAAGAACGTGCTCTCTGAAGAAGCTTCCGGCATCGTTGCCCCATGCCAATTTTACTGAATACCAGGCATAATCCCATGACCAAGCCATAATTGCACAGTAATATGTAACAATTACAAAGGCACACAGGCAGGCGAGCCATCCCGCCCAGGACATAAAGTGTCGTATAGACTGAAATGCTTGTGGAGCGCCTCCCTGGGCGCGTTTACCCATCGCGAATTCCAGCATCAACAGGGGAAATCCACAGGTGAAAAGTGCAAAAAAGTAAGGGATGAGAAATGCTCCGCCGCCGTTCTCATAGCAGATATAGGGGAATCGCCACACATTACCAAGACCGATTGCGGACCCTACCGCTGCCATAATAAATCCTGTGCGTGACGCCCAGTTTTCCCGTGAAGCTGTCATGTTATATCCTATGTAATAGAGAGGAAATCTTTACAGGAAGTTTCTTGTTAAAGTGAGAACTTAACTTATTTGTAATGTATTGTCAAGATGTTTACAGTTCGCAGAGTTCGAACAATTCCGGTTGTATGATTAATCCTACAAGATAATTATCAACATGACCGGTGTCAACCACTTGTACAGTACGTTATTGATTTCGTGATTAAGATTTCAATTCTCGCAGTCATCGATTTGCTGGATACGGATATCCAAACGCCGCTGGAGGTACGGCAGGGCAATGACACTAATGTGTGGTCTAATGTGCAGTCAAACGTCTCCAGTTCTTTGAAATATTCAATGAATCTATGCTCGTCATTCCGGACTTGATCCGGAATCCAGTATGTCTAGACAATTAAAACCTGTGATATCAATGTAATAAGTGATTGCAATGAGACAACATTCTGGATACCAGCTTTCGCTGGTATGACGAAAGAAGAAGCATATCGAATAATTCAAAAACTATCTGTACGTCATCCCCGACTACCAAAATGTCATCCCCGACTTGATCGGGGATCCAGAGAGGTTTGAAATGTAAAGTATATCAAATCGAGATGTTATAATGTTAGGTAAAGTTCGGAATCTGGTTCCCCGTGTACCAGTCTGTCTGAGAATATCAAATTGTCTCGGGATTCATCATTCCAACGAAAGTTGGAATCCAGAGAAATTGCT
>CAYYHI010000006.1:0-37466 GCA_964471745.1 uncultured bacterium
TCAAACACATCGCCTTCAACAACAGGAATACCACTCTCCCCAAATTCGAAGACAACTGAATCTCCGGCGTCATGTCCAAATTGTATATGAGGACGTGCACCGTGAACACCGTAAGTTTGCTCGATCCATGCAGCAGCGAAGTTTCCCTCACTGAGACCCACCACGATTTGCTCGCTGATACCCTCGTCAAAGCCGGTGATAAACTCCATGCCTGGACGATCCCACTCAAATTCACCGTCGAGATCAATATACTGCAGCCTGACTCTTTCGATTTGATCTGTTTTGTCGCTCCATACTACAGAACACCGATTCCCGGCAATCTGATTGGCTATTGGGTAACCCTGGAAATACTCCCCGCCCTGAATTGAGATGCCGTTCTCCTCCCATACGGTTTCACCCTCATTGTTGATTCGCTGAGCGTAAACATCGTCACGATTTTCATCATAATCCCGTCTATACGACCATACAACATATACACCACCTTCGCCGTCCGGGCAGAGGCTGGGTTTAACAAGCAAATCCTGCATTTCGTAATCTGTTATCATAACCGGGATTCCCTCTTCTGGATCCCAATCGAGGGTGAGTTCATCCTCACCCGATATGCGCATCGTGTAGATGCCAAGAATAACGCTATTCTCAGCGAATTCGCTCCAGCTTAACACTGCCTGCCCCTGTCCAATCGTGATGATATTTAACTTACGTTGATCGCCGTCAGCAATGCAGACAGCTGCGCCCTCTTCTCCCCAAAGAAGTTCACCATCCGAGTTTATTCGCTGAGCATATATGTCATTGCCTGATTCCTCGGAGTTTCTCAAATCAACCCAGACGACGAAAACACCCCCGGTTCCATCTGCGCAAAGTCTTGACCAGCGTTGTCGAGCATCATTGTGACATGCAGATATACCCTCATCACCCCACAGTAATTCTCCCTCGCGAGTGATTCTCTGAAGCATGATGTCGTAGGAGTTTGCCGTACGACTATAAATCACACCTCCATTGTCATCGCTAACCGCATCGTCGCAGTCTAGACTCATTCCTTCTTCATGCCAGTCGGGATCAGGGCGTCCATCTGCTGTGATGTGATGTACGAACCGATCGATAATATGAGTAAATGTTCGCTTTATGAAAATGAAGCAACCACCCTCACCATCGTCTATAATCTTCTCGCAACGGTATTCACGTTCATCTTCAAGAATCAATAATCCACCCTCATCTGCTCCCCAAACAGCTTCACCATCCTCTGTGACCTTGGTGCAGTAGAGATCACCTTCCCAGTTGTTTCTGCGATCGCTCCAGAATAAGAACCATCCGCCGTCGGAGGAAGCTCCAATCATCGGAACATCTATGCTGGATGTAAGATCCAAAACTTGCAGCCCCTCATCCGGGAATTTCATCTCACCCTCAGGATCGATAACCTGCAACACTATCCCTCTATAACCGGATCGCGCATCGGTCCAGACATAACCTACCTCACCGGCAAGTTCTCCAACATTACGACGTACTCCATTGGGGTTCCATTCGGTATGCAAACTCCGTCTAACCGGGACACCGTTTTCTGGTTGCCATCGGCGGAAGTCGTTCTGAGCCGAGGTTTCAGCACAAAGCAACAGTAGTGATAACACCGAAATAGAGGTAATGAACCTGTACATTGTTAATTCTCCGTGTTTGGTTGTGTAGGGGACAGATTCCATAAATATAGTTTAAGGTAACCCCCCCTTAGTCCCCCCCTACAATATAGTAGGGGGGGATAGAGAGGGCATTTCCCCTATAAAACAGTAGGGTGGAATTGGGATTACTTCATCAGCACCAACTTCACCATCTTCACAACACCTGCGAACTCGCAGCGCGCCAGGTACACGCCGCTTTGCAGATCACCGGCATTCCACGTTACGCTATGACGACCGGCTGCGAACCTGTCCTCTGCCAGTACCGCCGCTTCCCTGCCGCACAGATCGTAAATCGTCAGTCTTACCACACCATGCGTCGGCAGGTCAAACCGGATGGTGGTCGAGGCGTTGAATGGATTGGGAAAAGCAGGATAAAGCCGGAAATCATTTGTCGGTTCAGTTTCAGATCCCTGTACGCCATGCGGGAGAATTGTAAACTCGAATGATTCGTTGCACCGTGTACTCATCGTATCAGAGATAGCCACTACCGTCCAGTGGATAGGGTAATTCTGATATTCGAAACCGGTTGTGTCGATATTTATAGTCAGAACAGTCGTGTCCAACTCCAGATCATACTCGCACTCTTCTTGCTCTATAATCCAATAGTAATGAACCTCGTCGTCCGGATCAGGATCATACGAAGCTTCCCACTCAAAGGTTATCAATGCCGTCGCCAGCGTGTCGCGGTCCGGCGGTTCCAGCAGCGAGAACACAGATGGTGGATGATTCCGCGGCAGGTAGGTAAACCTGAACCGCTCGTTGCACTCGGTCGTAGTGTCCCTTGACATGGCGATGACGTACCATTCGGCAATATCGCCGGAATTCAGGTCTATGCCCAAAGTGTCCAGACCGATTGTCAGTACAGTTGTATCCAGTTCAGCAATGTATGGTTCTTCCTCCACATGACCAATCCTGAACTCATAAGTAACTTCATCGTTGTCAACGTCCGGCGCTCTCTGCCACGTGAAGGTTGCAAACGTGAACTCAATCGTATCCTCGTCAACCGGTTCGAGAAGGTCGAACGGCTCAGGGGGCCAATCCGGTTCCTGCAGGAAAAACTCAAACCTCTCCTCGCACTCCCGTTCGTCGTCTCTGGATATCGCGACAACCCACCAGGTGTTGACTTCACCAAATGGTATCGGCATTTCAAGATCCCAATCATCCAGATCCCATACCCAGGTGGTATCTTCCAAATCCTCCGCAAAAGGCATATCGCCGATGAAGTCGAAATAGAACTCGTAAGTGACTTCATCCTCATCGGGATCGATCGCACGCTGCCAGGTGAAAGGTATTTCGTGCTCATGGTCAGGCTCAACGGTGTCGGTGTCGGCAGGGATCAGCAGATTGAACGGTTCCAGCGGTTCGCCCATAACCGGAACAGGATAAACAAGGACGCCGTCGCCATCGTGAGCGGCATAGCAGAACAGCTCGTCGTCGCGCTCGAGGAGCAGCAGGTCGTTGATATCGAAGTCGTCGAGCTCCTGGTTCATCTGTGTCCAGTCCTCACCGTTGTTGTAAGATCTGAATACGCCGATTTCCCCGGAAGCCATAATCACCAATGCCGGCATGGTTTCAATGGCATAGACGTAGAAACACCATCTGGAGATTTCCCATTCAGCTCCGAGGTTTCCCGAATAGTAGATTCCATCCGAATCGGACTCATCGCCCGTACCTGCGAATATACCTTCATCCTCGTCGAAGCTGAACGCTGTCTGAAGGGTGGGAAAGTTGTCCAGCGGTCCGGTTTCCTCCCAGTCGATATCGTCAGCGACCGGACTGACGAAAAGCCCGTCACCGGTGGAGGCAAACAGGAAGGTTTCGTCATCGAGGTTCTTTACTGCAAGGTGATAGACGGGACTGCCCAAATCCTGGTTGGCTTCCTGCCACTGACCACCGCCGTTAAGGCTATAGATAAATCCCCGATCGCGCGAACCGACGAATATATGATCGTCGTCCTCCGGATCGACCGCGATCGAATAGGGATAGAGTATCCAGGTCAGCACCTCGAAATTGCCGCCGTTTTGTGAAATCCAGATGCCGTCGGAGCGCGATCCTCCGGCGCGGGCAATCAGTACTGTGTTGCCGTCATCCGAAACCCAGATCGAACGTACCGGCAGAACCCCAATCATACTGTCCCAGCGTTCGCCGCCGTTGGTCGAGCGGAACAGCCCGCCTTCTGTGCCGGCGTACAGTTCATCGCTGTCGTCGGGATTGACGGTGATGCAGTAAACCTGGTGGTTATCCAGCCCGTCGTTCAGCGTGGTCCATTCTTGGGCGTACAATAAACACGCGCTGGAAACCAGGAAAATTATTGCGTAAAAGAAACGTAAACTCATGATAACTCCAAGATTGATGAAAACTTCTTGTTAAAATCACCTTTCAAATAGTGCCTAATGAAAAACTCATTGATATGTCATTCCAGCCTTCGCTGGAATGACAAACAGAGAGTAATTACTCATATTCATGTACTTTTTCAATAGTAACTATTTAGTATACAACCATCAAAAACGGGAATATCATCTAACCAGAACCAACTTCGCCATCTGTTTATAACTATTCGCCTCAAGCCGTGCAAGATATATCCCGCTCGGCACATCACTTGCGCTCCAAGTGAGTCTATAACGACCGGCGACGAACTGGTTATCTGTTAGAATGAGCACCTCCCGACCTGTCAGATCATATATTTTCAAAGTCACCCGCGAAGCAATAGGAAGATCGAAACGAAGTTCGGTTGCACTGTTGAAAGGATTGGGGAATGCCGGATGGAGTCTGAATTCGTCCGGTAGTTCAACATGACCGTCTTCAACATCGGTGAACTCGGACTCGAAGGCTCCCATATCCGGTGCGTTGCCGATATAATCGTCAGGTGTGAGGTTGACAAGGGTATCCTGCTCCCAGACGAAAAATGCGGTTCCGGCGTCGATGCAGGGAGAGCCGGCGGCAAGATTGAGATCGCCTTCGTCGGTATTGACGAACTGAGGGTCTTCGTCGATGTTGCCGTCAAGCCAATTGACATCGCCGTCACCGATGATTCCGTCTTCGCCCTCTTCCACATCGCAGTGTGAAATGGTGACAAGACTTCTATCGCCTTCACCGAAACAGATCTGCGCGGGCCAGTTGCGCCAGAAAATCGAGTTTACAACGGTGGCTTCGCTGCCGGCGCGCAGATGAATCCCACAACGTACCATCTCTGCCCAATTTAGGGTGAATGTTACATTGGTCACTTCCATGGTAGACAGGTTGTCCAGAACAATGCCGCCACATCTCTCACCGGTTGTGTTAGCCAGCAGCAGCGATCTTGCAAGCGTCGAACTGGACTGGCGGCAATAAATCGCGCCCGCCTGAAATCCAGACTCATTGTAAGCCATTTCGAGATCATTAATATCCAATAATGAAAATGCACAATAGATTCCACCTCCTGCTTCTCCGGAGTTGTTCCCGTTGATGATACAATCCTCAAGGATCACGCTTGAATACCAGTTAATGTATATCCCGCCACCGTTGTTTTCAGCGGAGTTACCGTTGATGGTGCAGTTTCTTATGTTGACATCGAATCTACCGTTGCAGTATATGCCGCCGCCGTGATGGGCTGTGTTATCTCCGATATTACAGTTGATGATTATCGGACCATAAACCGGGATGCCTCCAACCATGAAGCAGAATATGCCGCCGCCCAAATCGGCAGAATTATCAGCGATTAAGCAATGGCTGATAGTTGGGCACCCGTCCTTGACGTAGATTCCACCGCCGCATGGCGCCTCATCCCCCACTTCACCGCTGCCATTCTGAATGGTTAATCCGGCAAGAACGGCATCCTCACCCTCCCCGTTGTCAAAGCGAACGACACTGCCGGATGAGTCGCCGTCGATTACGGTGGAATCTATGTAAGCGGTGTCATTAGTGGTCAGATATAGACTCCCAACCACAATATCCTTGCCGATAAAGTCGATGTTCTCGACGTATGTTCCCGGATGAACCAGCACCGTATCACCGTCTTCTGCCGCATCGATGGCTTCCTGGATTGTCTCGTAGTCGAGAGGTACATCTATGTACTGCCCGATCTGGTGGAAGTAGTAGGCGCCCATATCGGCGCGGGTGCCGTCGGGGTCTTCATGAGATTCGGGATCGCCGGTATCGATGCAGGGGGAGTCCGTGGTCAGGTGGTAATCGCCCTCATCTGGATCGACGAACAGTGGGTCTTCGTCGATGTTGCCATCGCCCCAGTTGACTTCGCCGCCATTGTATATTATACCGTCTCTTCCTCCCACGACGCACGAAAAAGACACCACCAATTCAGTCTCACCCGATATACTAATTGCTTCAGCCGGGTTCCAAAGGATTGAATTGTCAACCACAAGCAAATTACCACCAGAGATGATAGCCGGTCTGTAATATGGGTATGGTGGATTGCTGTTCAGTGTGCAATTCATCAAAGTAATCGTTCCGGTTCTGCAGTAGATGGCTTCCGGGTAGTTTTCATTGAAAAGACAATAGTCGAATCTTGGCGCTGCATCCCACCAGCAGTAAATCCCGCCGCCATCGCCATTCTCACCTGCTGAATTACCGGAGATGACGCATCTGCTGAATGTCGGTGAATTCCCGGTGATAGGGGAAGGATTTAGGATTCTGACTCCGCCGCCGGCGTAGATTCTGTCCTCGGAGCCATTGTTGATGATCCAACAATCAAGGAACTCCGCATCGGAGTTCCAGCAAAATATTCCTCCATTGGCGTTTTCAGCTATGGTGCAACCCTCGATGGTGTTATGCAGTATCAGGACGAGCCCCCCGCCGGTTCCAGCCCTGTTCCCGGTTATTTGACATCGTAGGATCGTGTTGCCGGCGCCGTAGATTCCACCGCCTGAACCGCCTCTCACCAGAGCGGTATTACCGTTTATAACGCACTCCGAGATAACCATCCCGGTGCCATAAATCCCACCTCCAGCCATTACACCACCTTCCCCTTCGCCAATCGAATTCTCCATGATGGTGCAGTTGGTAATCTCCGGTTGCGAATAATCGTCGCCGAATACACCGCCGCCTTTGTTCAGGGCGCTGTTGTTGCTAATCAGGCAACAATCAATTACTGGGTCGGCAGAACGGCATGCTATTCCACCGCCCCAACCGTTGTTGTATTCCCCGGCGGGCTGGTGATTGTCAATAATATGACAGTTTCTGATGACCGGGTTTGATTCTTGACAGTAGATCCCGCCTCCATAAAAGTTATGCCACACATCCTGAACAACATCATACCCGCTGCCTCTCGTAATGGTGAATCCAACCAGCACAGCCTCATCGCTCTCTCCGTTCGCGATGGTTACGATGCTGCCGTTCTCATCCCCGTCGATTACAACTTCACTCGGATCGTCCGGATTACCCATTACGACGATGTCCCTGCCCTCGAAGTCGATGTTTTCGACGTATTCCCCCGGGTGGACGAGAACCGTGTCGCTATCTTCAGCTTCGTTGATAGCCGCCTGGATGGTCTCGAAATCGTCGGGGACGTTGATAATGTCGGCGAGAACCTTCCCACCCGGTATCCACAATGTCAGAAGCAGGATTAAAATGATCAATCTGAACATAATTCCCTCCATCTCTTATTCTAAACCTATAAGTTATTTCACGAGCAACGCCTTCTGATGCAGGACATTATTTCCCAAAGCAAATTCAACCAAATACAGTCCGCTGGGCAGGTCACCGGCGCACCAGATTAGACTGTGCCGTCCCGCCTGGAGCCTCCCTTTCAGCAGCTCCGCCACCTTCCTTCCCATAAGGTCATACACCGCCATATAGACGTCGCCTTCCCGCGGCAGGTCAAAACGTAACGTAGTCGCTGCGTTGAACGGATTAGGGTAGACGGGATACAGTCTGAATTCGTCCGGCAGTTCAACATGACTGTTTTCAACATCGGTAAATTCAGACTCGAAAGCTCCCATATCCGGTGCATTACCGATATAATCTTCGGGTGTGAGGTTGATAATGGTATCCGCCTCCCAGACGAAGAACGCGGTTCCGGCGTCGATGCATGGGGAACCTTCGGCAAGATCGAGATTGCCTTCGTCGGGATTGACGAACAGAGGGTCTTCGTCGATGTTGCCATCCAGCCAGTTCACTTCGCCTTCGCCGATAATTCCATCCCTACCTTCCTCGATGTCACAGTATGCAACTGTAAAAGCGTTATTTTCGCCGTCACCAAGACAGAGCTGTGCTGGCCAGTTATGCCAGAATATTGAGTTGGCAATCACTGCCTGGCTGCTATTTCGAGCGTGTATGCCGCAACGAACGGCTCCCGCCCAGTTCTCCGTAAAAGTCGAATTCACGACATTCATGATGGATTCGTTATCCAGAACAATACCCCCACAACGTTCTCCGGCTTGGTTGCCCCACAACACAGATCTGCTGAGATCCGATTGGGATTCGCTGCAGTAGAGTGCACCAGCCTGGAAACCGGATGTGTTGGCGCTGATGTTTAAGTTAGCGATGGCACAATATGAACGCTCGCCGAAGATTCCACCCCCAGCTTCACCTGCGGAATTATTCAAGATGGTGCAGTTTTCAAATTCCACGCTCGATTCGAACCGAAAATGAACACCTCCACCGCTGACAGTGGCAACGTTGTCGACGATTGTACAACCGGATATTTCCGAAATCCTTGCATTAAGGTAGACTCCACCGCCCTCCTCAGCATGATTGTTACGAATGATGCAGTCGATGAGATGCGGTCCGGGGGATGGGCAGTCAACTATACTGAAGGCGAAGACACCTCCTCCGAATTGTGCTGAACAATCCTCTATGATACAATGAATAATATAAGGATCTTGATCGGTACAGAATATCCCGCCTCCGCAGTTCAATTCAAATCCCCTGCCGATGCCATTTCGAATCGTGAAACCGACCAGCTTCGAGTCGTCCTCGGACCAGTATTCAAAGCTGACCACGCTGCCGGATGAATCCCCGTCGATGATCGTTGAATCGACGTAGGCTGTATCACCAGTGGTAAGGAAAAGACTGGCGACTGTTATCGTTTCACTGCCGAATGAGATGTTTTCGACGTACGTTCCCGGATGAACCAACACCGTATCCCCATCCTCTGAGGCGTCGATGGCTTCCTGGATGGTCTCATAGTCGAGAGGTACGTCTATGTACCGCCCGATCTGATGGAAGTAGTAGGCGCCCATATCAGCGCGGGTACCATCGGGATCAGGGTCGGAATCGGGATCGCCGGCGTCAATGCAGGGGGAATCCTCGGTCAGGTGATAGTCGCCTTCATCGGGATCGACAAACAGGGGATCTTCGTCGATGTTGCCGTCGCCCCAGTTAAGTTCATCACCTTCGTTAACAATAATTTCACCCACATTTGAATATGAGACTGTGACAGTGTTAGGCCCCTCGTCCGAATTGGAATATATATCAATGCTGTCACATTGGATAATAGTATTGACTAAAGTGAGTTCGGTTTCTCTAAAACAAAGAATCTCTATTGGTGCAAAAGCCTCATTTTTATACATGGTTACATTGTTTAATTCTAATTGGCTTTCTCTGAGGTATAAACCTCCAACGTATTGCTCACAACTGTTATTAGCAATCAATATTTTGTTTAACACTACATTAGTGCCTTCGATAAACACTCCACCACCAACCCGACTAGCGGAGTTTCCGCATATTTCACCATTTCTAAGATCGACCAAATTATCCCTATTTCTGCAATAGAGTCCACCACCATCCCCGCTACCATTATCATTTATCTTAACATTTCTCAATACAATAGTATTCCACCCCCAACAGGATATACCTCCTCCTAAGTCAGACCTATTTTCCTTTATAAGACTATTTGATATTGTAATGGTTGAAAAGGAGTCAATACAGATTCCTCCACCCGTTCCAGCACTATTATCATGAATGAACAAATTAGTCATTAGAATGTGCTCCGTATAACTGCAACGTATTCCTCCACCACGATTACTCCTGTTATTGATAATATGAAGGTTATCAATTGTTGGTCCCGCCTCCCGAATGAAAACACCACCACCAAGCTGAGCGTAGCCGTTTTGAATAGTAAAACCAGTTAAAATAGCATCTTCGTTTTCATCGGAATTAAAAGTCACTACACTACCATTTTCATCTCCATCGATGATCGTTGAATCGGTGTAAGCTTCATCGCCAGTAGTGAGGATCAGACTGGCAACGGTAATCCCTTTACCCTCGAAGCTGATGTTTTCAACATATACTCCCGGATGAACCAACACCGTATCACCATCCTCTGCGGCGTCGATAGCTTCCTGGATGGTTTCGTAGTCGAGAGGAACATCTATGTACTGCCCGATCTGGTGAAAGTAGTAGGCGCCCATATCAGCGCGGGTACCATCGGGATCAGGATCGGAATCGGGATCTCCGGCGTCGACGCAAGGGGAATCCTCGGTCAGGTAATAGTCGCCTTCTTCGCGATCAACAAACAGCGGTTCTTCGTCTATATTGCCTTCCTCCCATTGCACTTCGCCGTTATCGTTGGTCACGATGGATTCCTGACCCTCCTGAATGTCTGAGTAAGCAATCATAATGCTGCTCTCATCGCTGTCGGGATCGAAGCTGATCCACAACGGTGATGGTCCGTAGATAATTGAATTCACGACACAAACATTGGAAGCGGCAAGATAGATGGCAGTGTACCATCCCCATCTCCCTTCCCAGTCAAAAGTACAGTTTAGAACAACCGGTGAGGCGTTATCAATCGCAGCAATGGCTCCGCCATTACCGTCTGTTTCATTATACACGAGTAAACAATTGTATATGACTGGTGTTGCGTGCCTCTCAACGGTAATCCCACCACCGTTATCAACGGATATGTTGTCCATGATCTGACAGTTAGTTATCAACGGGTTACAGTCCTGACTGACTAATATGCCGCCGCCGCTTGCTCCGGCTTGATTTCCCTGGATTACGCAGTTCCTGATCGTGGGACTCGAATTGGAGATGTGTATCCCGCCGCCACTCCCGTCAACCGCACCGTTTTGGATTGTGAAACCAACCAGTTCAGCAGCTTCGGTCTCTTCATTGACGAACGTAACAACGCTCCCGTTCTCATCCCCGTCAATAACAACTTCACTCGGATCGTCCGGATTGCCCATAACGACGATGTCCCTGCCTTCGAAGTCAATGTTTTCAACGTATTCCCCCGGTTGAACGAGAACCGTGTCGCTATCTTCCGCTTCGTTGATAGCCGCCTGAATAGTCTCGAAATCGTCTGGGACGTTGATAATCTCTGCGTGAAGTGATGCGCTGAGGATGAAGGTCGAAACGAGAAAAACCGTCACTGTTTTCAGCGCTGAATTAGGTGTGAATGTCTTTTCTGCCTGCATGACTAACCCTCCTCATAGATGGTGGTGAGAATGAGAGGTTTAAGTGACCCGGTGGCGATGTTTAAATCAACCTATCATCATATTGATAACAAATAATATTAATATTTATTTAAGATACAGATATAATAACAGGTTGTCAAGTGAGCTGGATCACATTTGGGAAAGAAATGTCCCGCTTTTTTGAATGGACAGAGTTCTTTGATTTATTCGGAAATCCCAAGTTTGTCATTCCAAATCCAGGTTCGTCATTCCAAATCCAAGTTCGTCATTCCAAACTTGATTTGGAATCCAGAAGCGTCTTACTTATAATAACTTTCAAAACAATAGCTTATGTATCTAAGGTTGTACAGGAGTCTGGATTCCCACCTGCCAGTGTGTCTGAGAATAATAAATTGTCTCAGGCTTCATCATTCCAACGGAAGTTGGAATCCAGAGAAGTTGCTGACATTGCGGGAGTTACTGGATTCCATCTTTCGATGGAATGATGAGGTTCGGTGCGTTTTTAACATTCTCGAACAGACTGCTGCGTGGGAATGACAAAGCGAACTAATGATTGAATAATTCAAATATCTCAGAGAATATGATCGTTCTTTAATTTATAATCTGCTCTTCCTCTTCTCTATAGCCTTTGCGTAAACCTCCAGTCTCCGTTCGGTGCGCGCTTTTGAAGAGAACCGCTTCACAACTCGCGCCCTGGCTGCCGAACCCATCGCCGATAATCGCTCAGCGTCCATGTCCATCATTTTCGTCAACGCTTGCACCAGCGCTTCAGCATCGCCCGGCGGTATTAAATATCCGGTCACTCCTTCCTCGACGACCTCGTCGTTTCCGGGAAGGTCGGTCGCCACAGCCGGAATGCCCATCGCGTGAGCGTTGACCAGCGCGCCGGACATGCTCTCATGGCTGGTCGATGCGTTGACAAAAATATCGGATGCCTTCAACACCCGTTCCGGATCCCTGCGATAAGGCGACAGCGTTACCATATCACCAAGATTCAGCTCCTCAACTTTCGCTTGCAGTCTGTCCGTGTCCCGACCGGCGAACAGCAGGTGGAATTTATAACCTCCTGCCTTAAGCGTGGCTGCCGCCTTGAGTGTGACATCCTGACCGCGCCACTGTGACCAGTTGCCAAGCTGGGTTACAAGCGTTATATCTTCCGGCATATCGAGCTCAAGCCGGAACCCGGTCGCATCGACCTCTTTCGGATCCCGACAAGCCGGATCGTACTCGTTGTTAACCCAATCGATCTTGTCTGCTGGGATTCTGCCCGATTCAGACATAATCTTCTTCAGATCCCGGCTGTTGGCGATGACGCGATCGACACGCTTCAACCGATATTTCAGCCCCTGCCAAACGTCCATCCGGCGGCTGATGCCGCGATAGAAGATGAGAGCATGCCGATTAAGACCCAAACCACCGTACAGAGCGTGGTACTGCGCGCCGCTCTTGAAGCACTCGACCACGTCAGGCTTGAAACCGATTAGAACTTTACGGAATCGCTTAAGGGTATCGAGATTGAGCTGTTTGTTGATGGGAATGATTTCGAGGGGAATGTTGAGATCCTTCAGGCGGTCCAGTCCGTTCGGGTCGTCATCATCATCCGGACCCCAGACAGCCATGACATCGACGCCGGCGTGTTTCAGCCCCCGCAACTGGTAAAGCGCCTGGTGAGCGCCGCCGGAATAGATGCCGCCGTGTGCAACCGCAATCAGAACGCGCATATATTAATCTCAATTGTGGAAATCATGTGTATTAATCAAACTAATAATTGGCACAAATAAATCAGGAATTAGGAATTACGAATCACGAATCACCCGCCGAACTGCTGGTCGCACAGCTTACGATAGACGCCGTTCCTCTCATACAATTCCCGATGCGGACCGATCTCAACCAGACGTCCTTCAACTATCACCGCGATCCTGTCCGCAGACTGCACGGTTGACAAGCGGTGAGCGATGATGATCGTAGTCCTGTCACAGCGGAACCTGTCGAGCGCTTCCTGGATGAGTCGTTCGGATTCGCTGTCCAGTGCAGAAGTGGCTTCATCCAACAGCAGTATCTTCGGGTCGCGCAGTATCGCCCGCGCCAGCGCAATCCTCTGCCGCTGTCCACCCGATAACTGGACACCCCGTTCGCCAACCTCGGTTTTATATCCATCGGTTAATTTCTCGATGAAATCGTGTGCATTCGCTGCCTTTGCCGCTTCCACCAACTCCGCTGAAGACGCATCCGGTCTGCCGAGCAGGATGTTCTCCTCAACCGACCCGGAGAAGAGAACCGTCTCCTGGGGGACTATGGCGATCTGTTCGCGCAGATGATCCAGATCGAGATCGGCAATGTCCGTTCCGTCCAACTCAATCCTCCCCTGCCGAAGAGGATAAAACCTGGGAATCAGGCTGACCATCGTCGATTTGCCGCCGCCCGACGGACCAACCAGGGCAACGGTCTCGCCAGCCTCGATCCGGAGGTCGATCCCGTTCAGCACCGGCGATCCCTCGTGGTAGCTGAATCTGACATCCCTGAAATCAAGCCTGCCTCTGATTTCTGACAGCTTCACGCTTCCCGAACCGATAATCTCAGCCTCGTCGGGCTGGTCGATCAGGTTGAATATCCGTCGTCCGGACGCCAGCGCCCGCTGCAGTAATACGTTCGCTTCACCCAACGTCTTGATGGGCTTGTAGGCGTTGAACAGCAACACGAGAAAGCCGGCGAGGTTGCCGAAGGTCATTCCGCCGTAAAGTATCCGGTAGCCGCAGAAGACCACCACGCCCGCCATGCCGATCGACGAGAAGATGTCCTGTACCGGAGAATGCAAAGTCGCCAGCCGGGCGATCTTCATGTTGAAGCGGAAGTTATCCTTTACCTTGCTTCCAAAGGCGGTTTCCTTGACCTTTTCACGCCCGAAAGCCTTGATGACCTTAGCTCCGCCAATCGCTTCGCTGAGGAACGCCGTGTAGTCCGCAACGTTGAGCGATACGCTGCGGCTAATGCGTCGCACGCGGTCGCCGAACAGTTTGATCAGAATGCCCGAAACCGGAAACACCGCCAGAACGAACAGTGTCAACGACCATTCCATCAGGAACATTGCCGTTACGAAAATGACGGCATATATTACAGATTTGACGAGGATAACCACCGAACGGATTGAGTTTTCGATCTGCGTTACGTCGTAGGTTACACGGGATACAACATCGCCGGACTTCTCACGGTCGAAAAACGAGAGGGGAAAATGGACAATGCGCTGGAAAAGCACCTGCTTAAGCTGCATGATGATACGGTGGGTCACCCCCCACATCAGGTATTCCTTGGTGAAGTGGAAAGCGCCTTTCAGCAGTATGATCGCCAGGGTTGCCAATGCCACGATCCAGAGCATGGTGACCACCTGTCCGGCATCGCTGATCCTGAAATCATAGAACGTCAGCCCGAATTTTTCCCGAATGAAATGGATGTTTAACGTGGAACCAGCCGTCGCTGATTGCGTTAAACCTGCGAATAGATCGGTGATCAGGCTGGCTATGAAAGCGATGGATGTATCTGCCAGCGCAACCATGACCGCCGCTATCAGAGATATGATTATCCTGAGTTTGTATGGTCTGAAGTAGATCCCGAACCGGCGTAGAATACCTTTATCACCGGGATCCATCAGGAACTGCCAAGTGTTGATATATTCGATTTTATCGGCATAACGTTTAATATATCTATTAAAGTCGGTGGAAATCAAGTGATATTCAGGAGTAATTCCACACAACGTTAGGGCATTGTTACTATTAAAGGTTCTTTACAATTTTCAATTCTCGTTCGGTCATGTCTATAACCTGTTCACCTTGACAATCGGTAAAGAGAAACATATCTTTGTGTTGTAATTTAATTTGACAACTGTTTTCCGTGTGTGAACCTTTGATACAAATCAGAAATAAATCAACTGAAAAGCTGCTTATCGTTTCTTTGCTGGCTATCCTGCTTTCAGCGGCAATCCCTATGTTGATCCTGTCAGCCCAGGATAATATAGAGTCCGGTTCAGCGGACAAAGAGTTCGCCTACGCAGTCGGCTTGTACCGCGACGGACTGTACCAGATGGCTGCAGCACGCTTCAACGAATTCCTGCTCCGCTGGCACGATAACGACCGTGCACCACAAGCGCTCTACCTGTCAGGTGAATGTTCGTTCCAACAGGGAGCGTGGCAGGCTTGCCGGTCAGCTATGGAAAGGTTTCTGACTCACTATCCGTTCCATTCGCTGGCGGATGAGGCCGTTCTTCGGCTTGGGCAGTCGCTCTATCAAACCGGCATACAGGACGAAGCGATCAGGCGGTTTAGAGCCATCGTTGAGAAATATCCGGGCTCACCGCTTATTCCCGATGCGTATTACTGGATGGGAGAAGCATCCTTAGCCGCGGATGACACAACCGCAGCTCTTGACTGCTACCGAACCCTGGTTGAAAAATATGCAGATCACGCTTACGCATCATGGGCAGCTTATACGACCGGGTTTGTCAAGGAGGCGCGCGGGGACAGCACCGCCGCACTGGCAGCCTATGAATTGGTCTGGAGACGTTACAGCGACTCTGAACCCGCCGCTCGAGCCCGCTACCGGTCCGGACACCTGCTGTTCAGCTCAGGTGAGTACGACCAGGCGGCGAACCTGCTCAAGGATGCACTGGATAGCAACCTACCGGTTGATGTAAAACGCCACACCAACTTCCTGCTCGGCGAAATATGCTATAAACAGGGCAGCAAAGACGAGGCTGCTGATTACTATCGAACCGTGATTGCCGATGATTCTACATCCGACCCGGCACCGCAATCGCTGTTTGCCCTGGGCTGGCTGGAGCTTGAACGCGAAAACTGGTCGGAAGCCGCGGGTAATCTTGAATCGCTGGCTGAGCGCTTTCCGGAACATGAAATAGCGCCGCGTTCGCTGATCGAAGCCGGACTGGCGCATCTGCAGATGAAAGAGTATGACCAGGCACTCATCGACTGGCGCAGGATTATAGAAGACTACCCGAACAGCATTGAGAAGTGGCGGGCGCTGCTGGAAATCGGCAGGGAGCAGTTCCGCAGCGGTGAGCACACCAACGCTGTCCATACACTGAAGAGGGCGGTTGAGGCTCCTGAGGGTGCACTCGAACTGGCGAACTGCTATCGCCTGTTGGCTGCGGCTTATGAAGCTTCCGGCAACCAGGATGGCGCGCTTGAAGCCTGCCGTGCGGGGCTTGATCACAATCCCCAGCCTGAGGATGAAGAGGAATTGCTCTTTACCGCCGGTTATCTGGCGCATAGACTGAACCTGTATACCGATGCCATAGACCACCTGGAGCAGCTAATGGAGAGCTTCCCGGAAGGTAACCGCGCCGCTGAAGGCTTGTTCTGGCTCGGTGAAGCGCGTTATGCCTCAGGTGATCCGGGGGGCGCTGAAGTCAGCTATGCCAGCCTGATAAAAAGATACCCCGACAGCTACCTCGCCGAGGATGCGCTGTACGGCAGAGCCTGGGCGCTCAATAAAACCGGTCGGTACTACGCCGCTGCAGAGGCGTTTCGAACCTTTAACAGTCGTTACCCGGGAAGTCGATATGCGATCGATGCAGGATTACGCGAAGCCGACTGCAGGTTCAGCGCAAAAGACTGGGCGGGTGCAGCGCGATCATACCGCCGGTTCTACGAGGAATATCCGGAAAATCCCGAGGGAAGGCGTGCCCACTATCAATGGGCGGCTGCCTTACTCAAACAGGAGCGCTTTGCCGAAGCGGCTGCCCGATTCAGTGAACACAGCTCAAAATTCCCCGGGACCGAGCTCGACGACGACGCTGCCTATATGTCCGGCTGGGCTCTCTTCCGCGCCGGCAGCTTCGAATCGGCGATCGGGAGCTATACCGCCTTCCAGACCGACCATTCCGATTCACCCTACCTGTCACAGGCAGCCTACGGCGTCGCCGACGCCCTCTACAACCTGAAACGCTATGCTGAAGCGGCTGACGCCTATGAAGTGCTGATCACAAACTATCCGAAATCTCCGCTGGTCGGCGATGCCATCAGCGGCTTGCAGTGGTGTGCCGTTCAACTCGGGCAGGTTGATCGAGCCGTTGACGTAGCCGAACGCTACGCTCGGCAATACCCGGCGAGTCCCATCGCCGATGATCTGATCATGCGCGTGGCAGATCTGCTGTATAACACGGGTGATTTTACACGCGCCTCCGAATACTACTCACGACTTATCAACGATTACCCGCGCAGTGAGCTTATACCGGCGGCTCTTTTCTGGCACGGCAAAGCTTCTGTTGAAAACGGAGACACAACCACCGCGATCAGCTCCTGGCGAACACTGACCGATCGCGGTGGAACCGGTGAAGCCACAGCGCAGGCGCTGCTGATAACCAGCCGTATCAGTCTTGTCAGAGGCGATACAACATCCGCCTTGAATTCATTAACCAGACTGCGTATGGATATGCCCTCAACCGACGTCGCCAGAGATGCGAGGCTGCTCGAAGGCACCATATTACGGCAGAAGGGAAAATCTTCCGATGCCCTGAAGATATTGACTCCGCTGTCCAGAGAGAAACCTGCGGATCTGATCGTTCACCGGGCTTCCCTGGAAGCTTCACGAGCGCTTGTCAATCTGAAGCGTCTGGATGAAGCGCTTGCTCTTGCCAATGATGTGGCTAACCTAAGGGTGGACGAAGTCGGCGCCGAAGCTCAATTTGAAACCGGTCGAATCCTCGAGCTACAGGGCAAATCCGACGAGGCTATCGATGGCTATCTAAAGGTTAAATACCTGTTCGGGAGCTACAGTGATTGGGTGGCGCCGGCAATAATCGCTGCGGCTCGCCTGAAAATCGAAGCCGGAAAGAACACCGAAGCACGCAAACTGCTGCACCAGTTGGTTGTTGACCACGGCGACGACCGGTGGGGACGCCGGGCAAATGAAATACTCTCGGACCTGCCTTGAGCAGTTACCAGATTATCTTTATTCCAATCTTCTGGCTTGCCGCCCTGTTTCTTTTCCAAACCTATATCGGGACACTCCTGAGCCTGCTACTGGCTAACCTGTTCCGACACAAATCCCCAACTGTGGAGCGTGATCCCGCCTGGGAACTGCCAAGCGTAACCGTCCTGGTTCCCGCGCGAAATGAGGAGAAAGTTATCGTTGAAAAGATCGATAACCTCCTGGCGCAGGATTACCCGGATGACCGGATGGAGATTTACGTGGTTTCGGACTGCTCAACCGATAAAACCGTCGATATTGTCAGGAATTATGCCGACCGGGGTGTGAAACTTATCGAGTTTGTCGAGCGTCATGGAAAACTTGGCATCATCGATGAGGTGATTCCGGGTCTATCAGGTGAGATTATCGTTATAACCGATGCCAATGTCGCCCTTGCATCCGATGCGATAAAGTCAATGATGGAGGAGTATGCCGATTCCGCTGTCGGTGCGGTCGACAGCGATCTGCAGCGGGTTATACCTTCGGAAGGTAAGAACTTGCAGGGCGAAGTGATCTACCGTCAGTATGAAAACATGTTGAAGCGGTTAATGGGGAAATTCGGCGCGGTAATAGGTGTGTTGGGCGGTTTTTATTCTCAGCGACGCAGCCTCTTTCGTCCGCTCGGTCGCCTGCCGATGCACGATGATGTGATCCTGCCACATGAGGTGTTGGCGCAGGGCTACAAGGTGGTTCATTCCGAACAAGCCGGTGCAGTCGAGAAGACCGAACCCACCATCGCCGCCGAATACATACGAAGAGTCCGGATGGCGGCATTTAATCTGAACACTATTCCGCGTATGATGAAACTATCCTGGAAAGCCGGACCCAAGGTTTTTTACCTCACACTCAGTTACAAGCTGTTCCGGTGGTTGAGTCCCTATCTGTTTGCGCTCCTGTTCATCTTATCACTTGCGTTGATCGGTACTTCGTTGATCTACAACGTTGTTGCACTTGCCTTCGGATTCAGTCTGATTCTGTCCGGTATAGGTTGGATAAAGGATAAGTCTGGCAGGAAGGGGGGCATAACCACCGGTTTCTATCACTTCACCGCCATGAATGTCGCCGCATTTGCCGGGATTGGCGTATGGCTGAAAGGCGTTAAAAAATACTGGGAACCGCGCGGGCTTTAATGAACAGCTCTCAGCGGGATTTCCCGGGCGGCATCTGTGACAGCATCGATCTTAACCGCAAACGAGCTTCGCTGTTTTATATCCTCATCAGTAACCAGGTGCACATCCAGAAGCCCGTCGCCGCGATATCCGGTGCGCAGGTAGTTTATCTCACCCAAACAAAGGCTCCATCCCTCAAGCCATTGCATCAACGCTTCACGCTGTTGATCCGTTCCGGTGAAATGAAGCAGAATGTCAATATCACTACTGGGTCCCGCAGTTCCGTTCTT
Organism: uncultured bacterium; assembly: GCA_964471745.1. Lineage (GTDB taxonomy): Bacteria > Electryoneota > AABM5-125-24 > Hatepunaeales > Hatepunaeaceae > CAYYHI01. Next base: position 19,398 of record CAYYHI010000006.1, read on the forward strand.
GGTGCTGCCGAAAACATAGTAAGCCTTAACACCGAAACGATCCGGGTCCAACTGCTCCGCGATACGTTCAACCATCCGCAGCCGCCATCGCCAGTGATCCTCCGTATGTGAAACCCGGGCATAAGTCCGCTTGCTTATAGATGTGTCGGGAGTACTCTCTGTCAGAGTAATTACCCCTACAGCTTCATCAAGATCGGCATTCATATAGATTTTCAGAACCTTGCCGTCTGTATTGTCGGGCACATCTATCACCCTGATCTCCTGGTCGAGATGAGCAAACTCCGGAAGAATATCGGACAGGATATTCTTGGATTTGGTCAGGAATTGTTCGTTAAAGATAGTATTCTTGTCATCCGGATAGAGCGGCAGATAGCGAATCGCTGCTTCGACCAGGTCCTGAAAGAAGTGGGTTCCGAAAGACAGATCGGGAACGTAGCCTCCCTTCAGACGAGCTATCTCGATGAGTACTGCCGTGTTGTTTATATCGGAATAGCTTACGCTTACACCGAGCTTGATATCGCCACGACTTCCCCAACGCCCCGGTCCCATCAGGATAAACTGACGCTTGGGCAGAAGCTTGTTCAGACTGCCAACGGCACGAGAGATCTCCTTGAGCCTTGAATGATCTTTTACTTCGGCGTACTTTGTAGGATCAACATAGACGATATGGGTTATATCCGGTACATAACCGTTGGATATATACTTATTGGCAGTAAAGACTACTGCGCTTTCGGGTATATCTCTGGGTATCTGCGCCGGCGCACTGTCCTCAGAAAAGCTCTGTGGTCGGCACTGCAGGAGGTAGAAATCCTTACCGTCTGAAGCAAACTCGATGTCTACGGGTGTGGAAAGAGTATCCTGCAATACTCTCAGTAACCTGTGAACCTGATGAACAAACGGTGTGTTGGCAATCAATCCTTCGAATGTAACTACAACCTCGTCGTGGTCGAAATCCAGTTCCATCAACGATGGTTGCTTGATCTGACCATCTTTAGCCTGCGAGATGAGTTGCATAACCGCGGGCAATTCATCGCCATACTCCCTCAACAGTTCATTAACATTAACCGTCTCAAAGCTGTTGGTCTCAAGGTTGATGACGTCCATCTTGTTTGGCGAATAGCGGATAATTTCGTCGAAGGAGATATTTACCCTCAGTCCCGGTTGTCCTGGGGCAATAAGAATCGGATAGTCATCGCTGAGGCGGTCCACGGCTCGTGTTCCCAGCCCCGGTACTATGCGGATCAGTCCATCCTCCCGTTTGATGCGCGGCGACCAGCGGAATTCGTTGTTGCTGAAAGCCACACCGGCAAATGCGGGCATAAAATACTTGCCGACTTTGGTTCCGACCACTTCCTGGAGGATAATGCCCATCTCCTCCTTGAAATCAATCAGACCTCGTTCGGCGCGGTATTCAATCGGATCCGAACCGAATGTCGATGAATAGACCTCGGCAATCGCGTCCATCAGGGCTCGCAGCCGCTCCTTCTTGCTGCCTTGATTGGCAAGGAAAAGACTTTTATATTTTCCTGAGAATGACGCGCCGAAACGGTCCTCAAGCAGGCTGGAACTGCGGACGATAATGGGCTTCTCCCCGAGATCATCCAACGCCATGGATAATCCCTGGATAATCTCCGGTGTGAAGCGGGAATTTTTAAACAACTGAATTACGTGGGGATATTCCTGGCGAACCTGCCCGATGTTCTTGTATTTCTGTTCGGTGACTTCCTCAAGGTTGTTGTAGTGCATGAAGTTATGAAGACCGTCCGATGTAATGTACCATGTCTTCGGAAGTTTGATCTCCCGAAGATCTTCATCGTGCGCTTGATGTTTCTTAATTATCTGCCATGCCAGAAACAGTCCGGCGCTCTTTCCTCCAACCCGCCCGTGACTGGTAGAAGGAAATATCATCCGGTTTGTGATATCATAGAAATCCTCAATATCCACATAGTTCTTTGCAACCCTGATATATTCAAGCTGGTCGGTAATGATTTGGCGGATAAGTGATACTCGCAGACCCTTGAGCATGGAGTCGGAGAGCTCGATTCCTTCCGGAGTAATATGTTTGAAACGTTGGAGCGAATAGGTGATGTCTGCAAGCGAACTGTTCAGATTCACCAGGGTTTTAATCAGGAAACTGGCTCTGTCCTCATGCATCCATTTTTCCACACAGGTAAGAATCTCATCATCGGGGAGATGTCTGTTGGCGATCTCAAAGATATCTTCACTGAGTGCCAGTATATCCGCGCCGACTTTCAGTTGTTGAGGACGGTTATCACCATCGGAATTCTCTTCCACATCGGTAGTACCAGCGGAGCTGATCTGCTGAAGGAGAACGTTGGCTTCCTCGATGCCGTTCCAGCACAGATAGTTCAGCATCTTGCGTGAAATACGTTGAAACAGATCCTGATCCATACGACGGGACATATCAACAACAATACGCCATTTCCTGATTTTCTCACCGTCTTCAACGCTGGCGTTCTCGATGCCCTGGATGACCTTTCTCAGGCGTTGATGCTGGATATAATCACCAAGTCGCTGGGCGATGGTTATGATTAGTTTCACTTCTTCATTATGGAACGGTCCTTCATCTTCCTGAGGCATCTCCTGCGTGTAATAAACCTCAACATAACCGACACGCTGTTGCTGGACCATTATATAAGCCGAGTGAACCCATTCGGTCAATGAGAAGTTCGGGGATTGATAATTCTTACCGAGATAGGTTATTCTCACCTGGCAGTAATTCGTATATTGCAACCCTGAAGGAATCGCTTCGATAATGGTATTGAGAACCGTTACCAGATCCTGATCATAATCCTTTAGTATTTCCTCGATATGGAACAGGCAATTAAGCTCCTTGGCACGTTCCCGTAGTGTATCGAGAAGACCATCCATCTTGTTACCTGTGTTACCCATGAATAATTACCCCCTTTCCGCTCCTGCCGTCCACCATTATCTTCAACGGGGCAGACAGTTGAACACATCGGACGTGTTCTGTTTCAACGACAACTTTCTGTTTTTCCAGCCATTCCCAGCGTATCTTTCCTCTGCCGCGATCATGACGTACAGAGAAGTGAAAGACCTGGAAGCTCGACAGATTGTGAAAGAAGTGTGACCCCTGGGTTAATTCCACGTTCATTTCGGGCAGGGTTGCTTCAACAATTGCCCTGGCTGTGGATATCTGGCTCCAGTTGACCGGGATGCCGAGCCACGGTTCAGAACTGCCCCAGCGACCGAAGCCAATCAGCAGGTAAGGACGCTGTTCATTAGTTAAGCGAAGATTCATCGCTTCAACTTCCGAGGCGATCTCCCGGGTGTATTTAGCGTCGAAGTTGTCAGGTTTGACATAAACTACATCGCATATCGTATCGATCGTGCCATTCCCAAGAACCGTATCTGATGCAACCAGTGCCTTATCATCCTCCAGTATATCCGCAGTAACATCCACCTTCCCGCCAGAAACCACCATAGGTCTGACTTGGAGGAAACCCAGGCGCGCTGGAAGACAGCGTTTTGTGCCCAGCGTAACTGCGAATTCGATTTCCACCTCAGCGCCGGTTTTTCTTTCACATACCTTTAACAGAGAGGTCACCAGCTTGTTCAATGGCAACTCGTTTAGAACCAGCAACGGTGCAAAGTTCACGATACGCGGTCCGTCGATTGCCGTACCCGGTGTGATTCGATCCGACGCGACATTGTACGTCGAAGCAACCTGGCGCAGGGTGTCGTCAAACTCAGCATCCAACAGTTCCAGTTGCTGCATATACTCGGTTTCCTTCATCGGATCATACTCAGGCGGCTTTCCCATGTTCACAGCCCAGAACCTAACTTGCGTCTGCTTCATCAGTTCACCGATTGAGTTGTAGGGTGGATTGGCGCGCGGGTGAGCCGGTGAATATGTCCACGAGAGCCCTCCGTCGACGATGGTTTTCCCCAGACCGAGCGCCAGGTCGACGACACCTTCCTCCGGTTTGGCGCGGTTCATCGGATAGAAGTTATAACTCCGCGCCACGCCCGACAGGTTCGGATAAAACCTGTCCCCGCGCCGACAACCGACTACCTCCTGGATGATTACCGCCATCTTCTCGTTTTCGATTCTCTCTTCTGCACGCCGGACATACACCTTTGCTTCCTGGAAGAATGTCGAGGCATAGACGAACTTGACAGCCTCGATAAGTTTTTTGAAGCGAACACTTATTTCATGCTGGTTGTTCGGTATCATCTTGGTGCCGTAAACGCCGGCAAACGGCTTGTGCATCGCATCTTCAAGCAGACTGGACGAGCGGACTGCCAGCGGTGATTTTACATTTGAGATCAACGTCATCAAGTCACCATTGTACTCGACAGGAAAATCGGCTTTCTGGAAGGCGTGGGCAATCAAATAATCAGGCTCATTCGAATATGCGATCTCGAAGAGGTTGTTCCGCTCCATAAAGGCGTTGAACAGCTCGGTGGTTAAGACCGTCAATGTGGGGATATTGATCGTTATGCCCGGAAAATCGGCATGATTGAACTCGGAAACAAGTGCATCATTGAAAAAAGCCAATCCCTGGGCTTTACCGCCTATCTCTCCGCTGCCGATACAGGTGAAGCTCTCGCTGGATTCGAAGAACTCACGCTGGAAACGGGGAAACTTACGTTGTGTAACGGTTTTACAATTCTCCTGCATATAGTAGTTACATGATTATATTAACCACTAAGACACGAATACACAAAGACATAGCTCGTGTTTCGCAGGAATAACAATAAATCGCTTTAACTAATCAAGATATATTGAACTGTGTTATTCTTCGATTTTAGAAAATTCTTCGTGTCTTTGTGACTTCGTGGTAAAACAGATCCGCCAAGCCAATCTATGCAAACTTCTGACTCGGCGGAAATCAAAAGCTCGGTGACGGATTGACTTGTTACACCCAACCGCGATCCTTGCAGGCTTGAGCCACTCGATTGACTGCGATTACGTAAGCGGCATCACGCATGTACAGTTTCTTCTTGCGAGCCAGTTCACTGACAGCAAGATACGCCGCAGTCATCCTCACGTCAAGTCTGCCGAGAACTTCGTCCTTATCCCAGTAAAGGTTCATATTGCTCTGAACCTGTTCGAAATAACTGCAGGTTACACCGCCGGCGTTTGCCAGGAAATCGGGGATTATAAATATACCCCGCTCGATAATTGCTTTATCCGCTTCCGGTGTGGTCGGTCCGTTGGCGCCTTCGGCTATAACTTTGACCCGTTGGGATATCTTGGATACATTGTCTGCGGTGATCTGATTCTCCAGCGCTGCCGGTATCAGGATATCCACATCCTGCTCGATCCAGGCTTCGCCAGGGAGAACTTCATAGCCGAGTCCGGCAGCCTTCCCCTTGTCGATACCGCCGAAGTGATCGGTTATTTTAAGCAGTTCATCAAGATCAACTCCGTCCATTTTTCGGTAGGAGTAAGATGTTTCATCTTGCTGGTCCCAGCAGGATACACAGGTTATTTTACCGCCGATCTGGTTGTAGAGACGAATGGCATACTGAGCAACGTTACCAAATCCCTGAACGCTGGCAGCAGTATCGCCAGGGCGTATTTTTAACTCCTTCAACGCCTCCCTCAGGGTGAAGACAACACCATAGCCGGTTGCTTCGGTGCGACCGAGCGATCCTCCCATGCCCACCGGTTTGCCGGTGATTAATCCCGGATACTTGGCGCCGTGAATCGTCTCGTACTCGTCGAGCATCCACAACATGTGCTGCGCGCTGGTCATTACATCCGGCGCCGGCACATCGCGTAGTGGTCCGACATCCCGTGCAAGCTGGCGGACCCAGCCGCGGCAGAGTCGTTCCTGCTCGTGGGCGCTGAGGTTGTGCGGATCACAGATAACGCCGCCCTTGCTGCCTCCCAGAGGAATATCGACGACAGCACATTTCCAGGTCATCCACATCGACAGAGCTCGCACTGTGTCGATGGTTTCCATAGGATGAAACCTTATGCCGCCCTTACCGGGACCGCGTGCGTCATTGTGCTGTACCCTGAAACCACGGAATATCTTGACATGCCCGTCATCCATCCGGACCGGGATAAGAAATGAATATTCACGCAAGGGATTTCTGAGCAGTTCTCGCGTTGGGGCATCCAATTCCAACAAATCAGCGATATGATCAAACTGCGCCTGCGCCATGGCAAAGGCGTTAAATGATTTATCAGTCATCCTTCATACTCCTGGTTTTAAAGTTTCAGCAAGTAATTTCAAGAAAAGTCAGGGTAAAAGCAAGAGGTTTTAAGCTTAGTAAAGGTGAAGAGTGCGAATAGTCTATTACTTAAGTTTCGCAGTTAACCAAAGCAGTCACAAACTGTCATTCCCGCGAAGCAGTGTGTCTGAGAATACAAAATTATCCCGAGATTCATCATTCCAACGGAAGTTGGAATCCAGAGAAGTTGCTGATATTACACGCTTTACTGGATTCCATCTTTCGATGGAATGATGAGGTTCGGTGCGTTTTTCACATTCTCAGACACACTGCTTCGCGGGAATGACAAGAGAAGACCAACTGTGAAACATAAGTTTATTACCCTAATCCAGCGGTAAATTACAATAGTCATTCTTAACGAAGTGAAGAATCTGAAGCTGGATATACGTTCTATGGTCAATTTTGAGATTCTTCACTTCGTTCAGAATGACATCGGCAGAGAATCCTAATTATTTAAATTCAAAATGCTTATTATATTATCGCTGGATTAGAGTTTATTACATTCACAGGTTAGAAATTGTGGGAGTTATTGGGGTTTGGAATTTTAAGGTTACGATAAGTATAATTCTATCTTACCAGTACAACCTTCTTTGTTGTCACCTGTTCAGACGTTTCGAGGTGAATATAGTACAATCCGGATGTGAACTGCCCGGCATCCCAGGATACATGATGCAGACCGGTCGTATATTTGCCCTGATCGATAACGGCAACCTCGCGCCCCTGAATATCGAAAACCTTCAATTGAATGTTCTGAAGCGAAGGCAGATTAAAGCTGACGTATAACCTGTCGTTGAACGGATTTGGATAGGCGGCAATCAGACCGTACTTACGAACAATCGAGCTGGGACGTGAACTTGTGACCGACAAGCGGAAATGTCGTTCAGCCAGGTTTGCAGATCCACTGATGAGAGTATACTTATCAACACTTCTGAGGTCTTCAATCACTGTTTCGGTGTCCAGGTCTTTCAGCGAGAAGCTGAAATCGGTGGATATGTCATCTAAGTTCGACCAGCTCAGGGTCAGCTCACGGTCGCTCAGGTTCCAGGTGCGGACGGTGAAGTCCCAGGTTTTTACACCGTCAAATTCGATAGAGCGGTAGTCGTAAGTGTACTTCTTAGCTCTGACCGACCATTCCGGATGATGGAAGTACATCTGGACGTAGTTCGGAGCCATCGGATTGTACTCCATTGCATCGAAGCAGTCGTATCCGTCTTCAGTCGATGAACTGATACCGGCTTTATTGTGCTTGTCCTTGTATTCCCCGTCAGCCGATATAACCTCGATATTCAACGCCCAGCTTTCCTCGTTGGAGATCCCTGCAGGTCGAGGTGGTAACCCCTGACCTCCACCATATCCATCCGGTGTGAACAGAATGTCAATATCCATATCCGGATTCATCTGTTCCAGCCAGAAGCCCTGCCAGGCGTCGAGTGTATAGTTGGCAGTCGAGTCAGGGTGGAAGTTTACGGCTATATAACGGCAAGCCTCATTATCCCATGTGTAGGCGTAACTGCTGATCCAACCCGCTGCTCCTGCCTCAGCAATAGACAATACACTTGTACCGTTGTCGAAATAGGTTGTGCGCCAGTCGTAAGTGTAATGGAACGGGTTCGCCAGCATGTTCAGACCGCGGTTGCCGTTCTCGGGCTTGCTCAAGCTGAGGCGGAATCTCTGATCCTGGGGCACGATTCCACTGAATTGGTTCTCTCGAATATCTATGACACAGTTTTCCACCGCCCATTGAGAAACCCAGAAGCCCAAACCGGGAGTGAAATCCGCCGGGTCGCCGCTTTCACCTTCAGGATCCATCTCATGGTAACGGATATACCTGGCGTTTGCCGCATCCCATCTGCTTATCCGCCAGTATGGACTACCAGGCGATGTGTTGTCGAAATCTTCTCCGAACAACTCCTCCGGGTTACCATCAGGAACTGCGACCGGGATACCGATCATCACGTAATCCTTGCGCGGGCAAGGATTGGGAACACTGGCTTCGAGGTTTGATACATCAAGAATAAGAAGACCGCTATCAGCGTCGGCGATGTATGCACGCTCATCGACTGCTGAAACGGCAATTCCCAAAGCCTCGCCTTCAGTGTCGTAGCCTCCGACTGAGTCAGGATCAGTTGGGTTTGAGATGTCAAACACGAGAAATCCGCCTTCAGCATCTGCTATATATGCATAAGTGCCGCCAATGACGATACTGCTGGCGTTTTGAGCAGTACCACGAAAGCCAACTTGATTTGGATTCTGGGGATTTGAAATGTCGATGATACGCAGACCGTTCGCTAGGTAAGCGTAATTACCACGGACATCGACGCCGCTGATTGGGTCGTCGGGATCAATATAACCGACCTCAATCGGATTCGCAGGATTGCGTACATCGATTACGCGCAGACCATTGTCTCCGTCCGCTACGTATGCATAATCATCTCTAACTGTGACATCTGAGGCGTTCCCCGGTGTGTCACAGGAGCCGACTTCATCCGGATTGGAAGGATCCGAGATGTCGATTACACAAAGACCGCTGCCTCCATCCGCTACGAAGGCATAATCGCCAAGAACATCAACCGCTCGCGCAGTGCCCGGCGTGTTGTATGAACCGAGTTCATCCAGATTTTCAATATCTGATATGTCGATAACAAGCAGACCGTTATCACCGTCAGCGAGATAAGCACAGCTGCCGCGAATTACAACGCACATGGCAGAGCCATCGGTATCGTAACAACCAAGAAAGCTCGGATTTTGAGGGTCGGTAATGTCAAGTATGCATAGACCGCTCTCACCGTTGGCAATAAAGCCGTAATTGCCGTCGAGTACAATATGTGAGGCGAACCCGGAAGTATTGAATGAACCCACCTCTGTGAAGGTTCCGATGCCTGCGCCAGACAACACAACGCTGTATATCCCGTCTGGATCGTTAGATGTGATGGTTACAGTTCCGTCAAGTGTATGGGCTTCCATTGGTTCAAATGTAACGGTAAAGTCGTGACTGCTGTCAGGTTCAAGAACTACCCAGTTGCCGAAATCAATGGAGCAGTCAAATCCGTTTACCGCGATATGGGAAATATATAGGGATTCACTGCCATCATTATTGACGGTTAGGGACAGTTGATCAGAATCCTGACCAACGACCAGATTACCGAAATCGAGGGTATCCTGAGTCGCGCTTATATCCGGGTATTCTACGTAGTAGGATACGTCAAAGATTTGCAAACCACTCTCCGCATCCGCCACGTATGCGTAGTTGCCAATTACGGTTACACCCGAAGCATAGCCCGGCGTACTGTAACAATCCCTTGCCGAAGGGTTCGCTGGATCGGAGACATCAACGACGCATAGACCGCAGTACTGAATCGCCAGGAATGCATAGTCACCAATTACAGTGACACAATAAGCATCGCCGTTTGTTTTGCATGTTCCGGCTTCAATTGGATTTGTGGGATCGGAAACATCTATTATACAAAAACCGCTGTCACGGTCCGCTACATATGCATACGACTCGACTACATCGAGACGATATGCATCGCACGGTGTGTCACGGCTTCCGATCAAGCTTAGGTTTGTGAGGTCGGATGTGTTGAAGACCAGAAGACCGGTGTTTCTGTCACTTACGAAAGTCAATGTATCCCAAACCGAGACGTCCCAGGCGCGGTGATCGGTATCGTAGAATCCCAGTTCGACAGGATTGTCAGGATCAGATATGTCAACAGTCCGGACGCCGCCCCAGGTGCAGTCCGCCAGGTAAAGCACGTCCCCGATTATCTCAAGATTTCTGGAATTGCCGGGTGTGTCGAGATGACCGACTTCAACAGGGTATTCCGGATCCGATACATCAACAACACGCAAGCTGTTACCCCAGTCGCCTACATAGGCGTAGTCACCTGAAACAGAAACGCCATGAGCCCATCCATCAGTGTCACATATACCCATGAGAGAGGGACTGGCAGGATTGGATACATCAATTATACAAAGACCGTTGTCGCCATCGGCAACATACGCATAATCGCCCAATACAAAGACATCCATGGCATATCCCGGCGTGTCGTATGACCCGACCTCGCTGATCTCCCCGCCGATAGCGCTGCCCATCAGGTGAACATCGAGCTCATTATCTTCTAAGTCATTTGAACATAATGTAAGCGTGCCTGTATGGTTTCCCGCTATCTCCGGCTGATATGTGACTGTCAGGTCATAGCTGCTGTCGGGTTCAACCGTTACTGTATCAACGAAATCGTCGCTGAAGTAATCCCCGACAACGGTTATATCCGAAATAATCAGATCAGCCTGACCATCGTTGCTGATGGTGAGTTCGAGTTCCGGACCGCAATTGATTACATTCTCACCAAAATCGAGCGTATCCTCTGAAACGATAATATTCGGGAATGTCCCTCCCATTCCGTTCAGGTGTACTTTAAGAGTATTGGCGAAAGCAACATCAGAGGTTATGGTTACTTGACCGGAGAATTCGCCCTCAGAAGTTGGTGCAAAGGTGACCGTAAGCTCGTGAAAATCATCCGGTTCGAGAACAATATCGCCTTCATCCCAATCGCTGCTGAAAGCAACCCCAGAGACTGAGATATCTGTTATCGTCAGTTCAGCGTCGCCTATATTGTTGATGGTAAGAATCATATCACTGCTGTCATCGACGGGTATATCTCCAAATTCCATGGAAGATGGTGAGGCAAGTAGTGGGTTGCCAAGCGTTTCGAGGATTCTTCCGATACACTCGGTGCGATCATCACTGTACATGTTAACCATTGATACACCCTGTACATAGGTTCGGTATCCACCGCCTTCGTAAAAGACACCGCGAATTCGGTCATCGCTACCGATTTGATCATATAGGATAGCTTCAGCACCATCACCTGCACTGAACCTATCTGGTGCTTGGTCAGCTGCATTACCGATTGCGTATAAAAAACCGAACTCACCGACACGGGAGTCGGCTTCCGAATTCAGCTCTCTTACTTCCCGATTGTATCCATCATGAAGGAAGTTAATGTGGAAGTAATCCCAGAGATCATATCCATTATGATCGTTACCGACGTCATTACCTTCGAGGTAAAGTGATCCACCCTGGTCGAGGTAATCTTCGAGTATCGAACGTTCTCGCCTACCGATCTGGTAAGCAGGACCGGAGCCTCAACCACACTCTTTAATCCCGAGGTTGATAATAACCAGGTCGTAATCATCCAGATCATCAGGCATACTGGTGCTGCTGGTGTATTCCAAGCCAAGTTCATCGAGAGTGCGGGTCATAGATTCACACACAGTCAGATACTCATTATTAAATATCCGATCGCGGATTTCAATGCCGTTGTTATGATCCCAGACGAAGATATCAATGGCTTCAACGTCATTAGCGACAAACAAGGCTAAGACTAGGATAATCCCGATGGTGGTTGACCTTCCCCTCATACTCTATGTCCTGAGAAATTTAATTAATACTCAGACTGTAAGCCGACTTTTATACTTCATACAATATAATTATAATACTTTGAAAATGCTTTGAATTCTTTATCATTTAAATTAACTGCTTTCATGCCAGAATTAATACTTGGAATTCCACATAGATAAATAGTACTTTCATTGGTAAAGCAACTGTTTCAACGTTATACGGCGAAATTATTAGGGAACCGCTATTCGATCTATACCAATATAAAAACGTGTAAAATTAATTAGGGGCATCAGCAAAAGCTGGTTTCAAGCGAAATGCTTCGCATCGTTCAGCGCGGTACTCAATAATAAATTGGGGCTCAGCAAGCTGATCTCTATATATATTCCATATTTAACTGGTTGTGTATTAAATGATTGGTAGCGGAGGAGGGATTCGAACCCCCGACACGCGGATTATGATTCCGCTGCTCTAACCAACTGAGCTACTCCGCCGAAACTCAGATCCTTAATATAAACAATACATACCCAACTGTCAACCCTGACAACCTCATCAGTAAGCCTTGTTGACTTGACAGCTTTAATTTCTTAAATTTTATCAAGGTTTCAGGAGCTTCGCTGCCAAGCTGAACTCAACTCCCTGAACCAAATCTTAAATATTTCTGAGGATCAAATGCCACGTTTCTTTCTTTTTCGATTCTTGTTTGTTTCTGGTTTGTTGACCCTTAACTTGATTGCTAAAGCCAACTCAGGCAATATTGACGATCTCAATTGGGCTAAACCTGGTCAGAACGTTGAAGCCGGTCAGATATATATTCAAGTACTTAATGAAGCCGCCCCGCTGACGATAACAGTCTATGACGGAATTATTATGACCGGCATTCCTGCTATCGATGCAGTAGCCGACGCTTTCGGAGTATACAGAATCAAAAAAACCTACCGTATGGAAAGTTCCCCGGACGATCCTTCCAGGGTTGACCTTTCACGTTATTACACGGTATACTTCCCCGAGGAATATGGACCTTTCGATCTGATTGAAGCATTTAGTGTATGTGAAGAGGTTGTTTTGGCTGAATTTGTGACCGTCAACCGGAAGTTCTATGTTCCAAACGATGAAAGATACCAGGACCAGTGGCATCTCGCACACTGCAACCTTCCGGACGCCTGGGATATTTCTCACGGCAGTGAAGCGATAGTTATCGGCATCGTTGATACCGGTCTGGATATGAACATCGACGGATTCCGCATCGTGCATGAGGATTTCCAGGCAAATCTCTGGATTAACGAGGAAGAGGATCTTAATAATGACGGTGAAATCACCGACGATGAATGGGATGGCGAAGACGACGACAACAACGGCTACGCCGATGACTTCCACGGCTGGAACTTCTCTCGCAATGGCAACTGGCCCGACGACAGGTGGGGTGCGGAGAACGGACACGGTACCCGCGTAGCAGGGCTCGCATCTGCGGCAACCGACAACGAATTGGGTATCTCCAGTCCGGGCTTCAACTGCAAGCTGATGATTACTGCACACTACGATCCGGGTGATCCGGAGGGAGGTCTCCAGCGCAGCTATCAAGGAATTGAATACTGTGTCGACAACGGCGCCGATATAATCAATCTCTCCTGGGGGGCATACGCCGGACCCAGCCAGACCGAGAGAGACGTTATCGATTACGCTATACAGGAAGGCTCGATCATATTTGCCGCTGCAGGAAATGGTAATCGTGAAGACCGCGAAGAAAATCAGGAGAGGGTATATCCCTGTGCTTATGACGGCGTTATCGGGGTTGCTGCATCAGACGACGAGGACCGTAAATCGGGGGTTTCCGACTACGGCGACCACGTCGACCTCGTCGCGCCGGGAGTATCCATGCTTTCAACCTTCCCACGTAATGATTATGATGACTATCAGGGAACATCAATGTCTTCGCCATTAGTTGCCGGTATCGCAGCCCTGATGCTTTCCATCGAACCTGACCTGAATACCGGCTCGCTCCTGGAATGGATGCAACGGACGGCGGTTGACATATCCGACCTGAACGAGGATTATCCCGGTATCGTCTATCGTGTAGACGCCGGTTATCTGCTTCAGTCGACCAAACCGATGTGGGAACTGGTCGAATGGCACATTATAGAAGTCGATGGCGACGGTGACGGCATCATTGAGAGGAATGAAACGATCGCTCTCGCACTGACATTAGCCAACGAAGATGGTTACGCCGACGCAAACAACGTGGTAATCGTTCTCGAAAATGATGATGAATACATCCACATCGTAACCGGTGAGATCAGCATCGGCGACATCGACAACGGCGACGAGTACGAACTGGGTGAGGATCAGTATCCGGTTTTCCACGTGGCGGGTCATTCACCGATTCATTATTCCACGTTCACACTCAGGATAAGCTCTGACGAGGATTGGGTAGTCGATTGCGAATTATTATTAACGATCCGTCAGCCGCAGTACCTGCTGGTTGACGACGATAACGGCGACGGCTTCGAGACTTACTATCACAATGACATGATGGAGCGTCCGATAGTCCACGATACCTGGCACATTTCCGACGATGGTCTGCCTTCACAGGAACTGCTTGACTGTTATAATTTTGTCGTCTGGGAGACCGGTAATGATACAACACCGTTGATCGGGGATGAACAAACGCTCATCAGCAACTATCTGGATAACGACGGTTACCTGCTGCTTTCGGGTCAGTTCATAGGCGACGACATCAGCGAGTCAGACTTTCATCGGAACTATCTGAAGGCACAGCACGTCGCAGACAATGCCGACAGATTTCGCCTATCGGGTGTCGAGAGTCATCCGATCACGAACGGGATGGATGTTCTTCTAATCGGTGACGCCGGTAACGGACAGCTTTCGCCCAGTGCCCTGGAGCCGCTCGGAGGTGCGGAAACCATACTGACCTATACCGGCGATGAAGGATACATCGGCGGCATCTGCTACGAGGGTGACTACCATCTTGTATACCTTGGTTTCGCGCTGGAAGCAGTCAGTGATGGTATCGGCGGCACAACTCCCCGACGGGAGCTGTTAGAGAGCATCCTTGACCGTTTTTATGACTTGGGCGTCGAGAACGATTATACAGCAGCGCCACCGGCATTGTTCAAGATCGGAACGCCCTGCCCCAATCCTTTCAACGCCTGCACCAGCGTGCGGGTTGATGTGCCTTATGGGGCGAGATATGTTCTCGAAGTGCTTGACCTGACCGGTCGCAGGATCGATCTACTGCATGATGGCTACGCCACGCCGGGCGTTCATACCTATAACTGGAATGCGGAAGGAGTGCCCGCGGGGGTGTACCTGTTCAACCTGAGCTGGGAGGATGGTTCACTGGTCAGGAAGGCTGTGCTGATCAAGTGAAGGTAATTCTGCCGCCTCCGCAGTGGTAGATGGGACAATCATGTCCCGTCAAACCCGACAGGATTGTCGGGTCTACTTGTATCGTCAAACCCAACAGGATTGTCGGGTCTACCAATTTGTAAACTATTTTCACACAAGTTTGTCCATAGAAAAATAAGAGGTTTTAATGTTCCAGAAATCAGATTCCAAATTGCTGATTTTTTTAATCGCAATTTTCATTGTTTCGCTTGATGCAACTGCCGGTGTTCCAGACGACTACAGTTGGATCAGACCGGGGGATAACGTCGAAGCAGGACAGATCTACATCAAAATCAGTAAAGAGATAGCGCCACTCAAGCTGACAACTTTCGATGGTATCGTGATGACCGGTGATCCTGGGCTCGATGCCATAGCGGATGTTTTCGGTGTGTATCAGATAATTAAAACCTATCATATGAAAACTACGCCCGCGGATCCGGCTATTCCTGATTTGTCGCGTTACTATTATGTCAATTTCCCGGAGGAATACGGTCCCCTGACGCTCATTGAAGCTTATGAAACCTGTGAGGATATTGTTTGCGCCGAGCCTGTTCCGATCATGATGCCCTGTTATATCCCCAATGATACGCGTTACAGGAATCAGTGGCACCTCGAGCACTGTGACCTGCCCGATGCCTGGGATGTCTCTCACGGCAGCGAAGAAATCGTCATCGGTATCGTCGACACCGGCTTGGATATGAATATAGACGGTCTTTTCAACGTTCATGAGGATTTTCGGCAGAATCTCTGGATTAATGAAGCTGAGGATGTTGCCGAACCTTTCGGTGAGATCACCCTCGACGACTGGAACGATGATGATGATGATAACAACGGCTATGCTGATGACTTCCATGGCTGGAACTTTTCACATAACAGCAACTGGCCCGACCACAGATGGGGTCCTGAGGACGGGCACGGCACCCACGTAGCAGGTATTGCCTCCGCGGCAACCGACAACGAAACCGGCATATCCGGCGTAGGCTTCAACTGCAAACTCATGATCACGGCACACTATGATCCTCAGGGTCCCGGGCCCGAGATGTATCGAGCTTATGAAGGATTGGAATACTGCGCTGACAACGGCGCACGAGTGATAAATATGTCGTGGGGCAGGTTTGGTGGTTTCGTTGATGTTCATAACGATGTGGTCCAATATGCGATCCAGCAGGGGGCGATATTGTTTGCCGGTGCTGGTAATGATTCTATGGAGGATAACCGGCACGATCAGCAGCACTTCTATCCCTGCGCTTATGATGGCGTTATTGGTGTTGGAGCCAGCGATAATAATGACCGGAAGGCGGATTTCTCGTGCTGGGGCGATTATACCGATCTCATTGCGCCGGGCGTTTCGATCCTTTCAGCATGGCCCCGCAACGATTACCAGGCACACCAGGGAACCTCGATGTCTTCACCCTTCGCCGCCGGATTGGGCGCGCTGATGCTCTCAGTCGAGCCTGATCTTAATACCAGCTCGCTCTTGGAGTGGATGCAGCGCACAGCGGTTGATATTTCCGACCTGAACGAAGAATATCCGGGGATCGTTTACCGGATCGACGCCGGTTACCTGCTTCAGTCGGCGAAACCCAAGTGGGAACTGGTCGAATGGTATCTCCTGGAAGTCGATGGGGACGGTGACGACATAATCGAGAGGAATGAAACGTTCGCCATAAACCTGACACTGGCTAATGAAGAAGGCTATAAAGATGCGAGTAACGTGGTTATCAGGCTCGAAAACGACGATGAATACGTTCATATCACCACAGGTGAGATCAACATCGGTGATATTGATAACGGCGATGATTATGAGCTTTGGGAAGACGAATACCCCACCTTCAATGTGGCGGATCACTCGCCAATTCATTATTCCACGTTTACGCTGCGGGTTAACTCCGATGAGAATTGGGAGGTCGAGTACGAGCTTCCGATGACAATCCGCCAGCCTCAGTACCTGCTGATTGATGATGACAACGGCGCGACTTACGAGACCTATTACCAGGATGAGATGATGCAGCGCCCGATTGTTCACAACACCTGGGGTATCGTCGATGAAGGTCTGCCTTCGCAAGACCTGTTTGACAGCTACAATTTCGTTATCTGGGAGACCGGCGACGATGAATCACCATTGACAGAGGATGAACAAGCGCTTATCAGTAACTATCTTGATAACGACGGTTACCTGCTTCTTTCGGGTCAGTTCATCGGTGACGACATTGGTGAGACGGACTTTCATCGGAACTATCTGAAAGCGCAGCATGTAGCGGATAACGCAAACAATCCCCGTCTAACGGGAATTGAGGGTCATCCAATCACGGAAGGGATGGATGTTCTAATGATCGGCGCCGGCAGCGCCGGTAACGGACGGCTCTCGCCCAGCGTCCTGGAACCGGTTGGCGGAGCGGAAACCATCCTGACATATTATGGTAATGAGGAAAGCACTGGCGGTATTTACTACGGTGGTGATTACCATCTGGTCTATCTTGGCTTTGCGCTCGAAGGGGTTAACGAAGGCGGGCGGACTACTTCGCGGCGGGAGCTGCTCGAGAGCATCCTCGACCGATTCTACGACCTGGGCGTCGATGATTATCCTGCCGCTCAGCCGCTGTCGTTTGAGATGGGAACACCGCATCCCAATCCGTTCAATGCCCGCACCGGTATACGGATTGATGTACCCTACGGTGCGAAATACACTCTCGAAGTGCTGGATCTTACCGGTCGCCGCATCGAGCTGCTGCATAATGGACCCGGCATGCCGGGTTCACATACGTATCATTGGAACGCTAAAGGGATTCCCGCAGGTGTATATCTGTTTAATCTGAGCTGGGCAGACGGCTCATTGACCAGGAAGGTCGTACTGGTCAAGTGAGAGCAATCCTGCTGTCAACTCTCCGCAGTTGACAGCTCTCGTAAGTCATGTTGAACTTGGTGAAGCATCTCTGCTTTGTGTCTAAATAATTCCTGTTGAAAAAGTTTCCCAAGTGTTATACCTGCGGAAGCAGGTATCCAGAAAGAAATTTATAAATACTTGTAAACAGTAG
>CAYYHI010000007.1:0-20264 GCA_964471745.1 uncultured bacterium
CTCGCGGACTGCCTCCGGTGCTGTTTGAGGGCGAGCTTGTCTTTCTTCACAACGGGATTGGCGCCGAGACGCATCTGCCGGTCAGCTTGAATGTAATAGATGAGAATCCGCCGCCGCGCCCGCCGTCTGAGTTCGATCTTCTTGAACCAGTGAACAACGATACATTATACCAGGAAATTGAGCAGGCTTTTACTTGGGAAAGGTCGATTGATCCAAATCCTGATGACGAAGTCAGGTATAATCTATGGTTTCTTCAAACAGTATTCGATCCTGATTCCATGTATGTTGCCTTAACTGATACATTTTATAATGTACTACCGGATACTGGCATTTTCAATGTCCGACTCTGGAACAGCTTCTTTTGGTGGGTGGAGGCAATTAGCAATGATGACACAACCGAATGCAATGAAAGATTCTACTTCCATCTTGGAAGTGCAAATGCGACGCCTAACGAAATTCCTGTTTTACCGGAAGAATTCTCCATCCAGACTATTTATCCCAATCCTTTCAATGCGCAGACGACGGTGAGTTACAGCCTGAACCGCCTTGGACATACGCGGTTGACGGTCTTTGACTTCGCTGGTCGGGAGGTATCTCGATATAATTACGGCGTGAAGCAGGCAGGTTATCACAGCGTGGTGATCGACGCGGGAGCTCTGCCTTCGGGATTGTACATTGTGCAGTTGACATCCGGCGCCGAAGTCCGGCAGGCTAAGCTGGTGTGTATCAAGTAGTTACTGTTGAAAGGATCGTGTTGCGTGCTGGTGGACGAGTGCGTCTGCCAGCACGTTATTTCTTACGTTTACAGAACAACTATAAACACTCAAGACCTGACTTCGGGGCAGTGTTTTATGCGTTTAGAGTTACCGGAACAGGCGCTGACACATAAGGTTATGCTGGTCGGGTCAGCAATTATTCTACTCGTCCCGTCCGTTCCTTACCACTCAAGCAATGGACATAAACCGGATGATCGTGAATAAACCAATGAAGCGGGATTTGGGTGCGAATGTTGTGTTTATCAACTAATTTGCTAATTGAGGATTTTCTTTAATAGAATCGGGATGGTATAAGGGATCTTCAGTGCTTTACCAATTCTTCCGTAAGGTTGTGGTCTAGCATTTGTTGGGGTTTTATTCAATCTGGGTGGCTGATAGAAGACAATAAACCGTTGTTTACATTTACTTAACAATTGATCATCATGAAATCGTTTAAGGATACTATCAATATAATCCATAAAACATTCGGAACTATTAAACTTATCTTCTATGTCAGTTTTCTTAATTTTTCCAGATTTTAGTTCGATAAAAAGTAGATAGTCAACACCATCGTAATTTGTTAAAACAACAGCATCACACTTTTTTCTATAACCTCCATTTTTAGATATATACGCACTTAGAGGAGGTTTCTTATCGAACGAATATACAATATTGGTATAACCCTGAAACCCAATTATATCAACACTTCTAAGACTTGCTGAAGGATCAGTTTCTTTTATTGTAACTCTTCTATCAGGGTGCAGCTTATAATAATCCCTATTAATAACTGCTTGATAATTCGATAGATTCACTTCTACTCCTCCGCAAAAAGTATCTCTTCTTGAATCCTATTCATTTCTTTTATACTATCATCGAAAGAATCAACTTCAATGCCATAGAAGAGGTCCATTTCAGCAGGCACTAGCGTTGTAATTTTCTTTCCTTTCTCTTCATCCGGCAGTTTGATTTTACGCTTATCCGCTAAATATACCTTTATTTTATCAGTTGACAATAACATATCATCAGAGTATCCGGCTTTTTCCATAATCTCAGCACACTGTGCTTTCTTTGAATTCAACATTATCAGTGTATTAATCTCTTTGATTATATAATCGCTGTGAGTTGTGATAAACACATTAATACCGGCATTGACAAGTCTTGCGAACAGTTGCGCAATCTTACGCTGATTTTCGGGATGCAGATTTAGTTCCGGTTCATCAATAATCAGTAAATCACCTTTTTTGGCAATACTCTTAAGGTAGAATCCTAAATCCATTAATGTTCTAACACTGCTGGAACATTCTTCCAATGTAAGTCTGACTCTGCCCTCTCTAGTCACGAAATAAAGTCTATTTCCACTGACTTTGTAATCACCACCCACAGTCTTGCGAAAATCCATTAATATCTCAGGATACTCCTTAACTAAGTAGCTTTCCATTTTGTCAACACTATCCAGACTTCTTGCAAAATCGACATTGTCCCTAACAGGTTGTGCATATGCTTCGAAAACACGACCCAACAATTTGAAAGGATCTATATCCATTTCTTTGCTGCTTCCTAATTCCTCCACAAGACGATTGCGTGCGAAATCCAATTCTTTCCTGAAAAGTGCAGCGCCTGTTCTTTCGGCACTGGATATAAATGGATCAGGAAGTAAAGGGTCAATAATAATATCTTGCAATACTTCATTAGTTACGCTCTTAAAGGCTTCATATGAAATGTGTGGTTCGTCATTTTCACTAAACCAAGTTACTTCTAAATTAATTCCATTCTTTTCTTTTGAAAAAATTATAGAAGTTCTTCCCTTACGAGTCATTTCCCTTTTAAATTCGGATTCTAAATCTAATTCAGGTATATCGACGGTAATGGATATTTCAGATTCAGAAAAAAGGCTCTCCTGAGAAGCAAGTACTTTATGGAGTGCTTTTGAGTATTCTTTACATCCTATTTTAAGCAGGTCATTAACACCGTTCATTTGCTCCTTTAAATCAATATAGGTAACGCCCCTCTTTATGATATCTTCATAGTTTTCTTTTAAAGATCTGAATTCAATAAAAAGGCGCCATAACTTGAGAAAACCATATAGCGAATACGTTGCATAGGTTTTACCAGTATTATTCTTACCGCATATTATAGTCAGATTTCCTAGCTCGAATTCAGCGGTTTTTAGAACCCCTAAGTTTTTCACCTTTATTTTCATTTCTAACTCCTATTTCTTTCAGTATACATTTTGTGTAGATAAAATTAACTACTTCCCCTCCAACGCCAGACAAAACGCCGTAGTTAGCTTGAGAATATCGCGGTTGGCGCGGCGCAGGTCGGAGGCGATCTTACGTCCGATGTTGCGGAAGAGATGAAATCCCAACGCCGGGTCGCGCCCAGTGAGAGTCCGTACGTCTCCCTGGGTCAGCACGCCCAATTTTACATCCGAGAGAGCGCTTACGGTTGCGGATCGTTCCACCTCGCCAAACATCGTCATCTCACCGAAGAAGATGTTGTTGGTGTCGTGCAGGCGAACCAGCGATTTGTCCCGGGGATCGGTCGAAGTATCTTCATATAGGGTCATGCGCTTGGAAATCTCTATCGATCCGGAAAGCAGGATGAACATCTCGCCGCCCATCTCGCCCTCGCTGATAATCACCTCGCCCTTCTCCACCAACTGAATGCTCATTATGTCCGCAACCGCGTCAAGCTGAGCTGCGCTCATACCCTCGAAGAGACCGTAACGACCGAAAGGACCCTGCGAATCCTGCTGACGTTGTTGCTTCCGTCGCTTTTCAGGCTCGAAATTCTCGATCACCTTGCCGCGCCGCTCAGCCTTGCGCCGTTCGATCAGACTAAAATCAAATTGATCGCTCATTCTCCTGCAACACCTCCTCCAATAACCACAGCCTGGTCTTTTTTGTCGATTACAGTATCTCGATCGGGGTTCAGTCGAGCACGCATACGGGAACGTTCAGCGGCATCCATTCCCGCTTCTTTGAATTTCCGCCTGATGAAGGCGTCGAGCGCCGATGTGTCAGCCGTGAGAATATCCGCCGCTTCAAGAGGATCCTCCTCACGCGCCAGCCCGATAGGTATAACACCGTTCTGAAAGTAATGGTCGGACAGTTCGGCAAAGGTTCTGCCAACAAACTCGGATGGTATCGGCAGATTGTGGATGCGGTTATCAGCTTCCACCGACAGCATTTCCCGCACAACCTGCGGCACGCCGACGGCAATCGAGTGAGCGGCAAGGAGATATCCGGTTAGTTCGTCGGAAACGAAGATCTCATCGGCGTTGGCGCGCTGAAGAAAGACCTTGTTTTCCCGACGCATGATGTGAACAAGTAGTCTTACATTAGGGTTAAGAGCCTTGACGGTCAACGTGGCGAGTATTGTCTTCTCGTCCATCTTTGACGGGTCGTCCTGCGCCTCGTCGGGCAGAATAACCACTGTTCGGGCGGACATGATGCTTGCCCGCTTGAGGATCGCTTCCTGAGTCCAGTCACCACGCACATACTTGAGGTTCAGCGTCTCAAATTCCGGAATCAGGTCCTCAGTTACCGACCCGGGAATATCCGCCACTAACACGACCTGCGGTGGTTTCCTGCGCTGGATGCCCGTCAGAGACTCAAGATACTGCCGGGTGATGTGACACCATCCGCAGAGGACAATGTGATTGCGAAGTTTAACCTGTTGCAAACCTTTGCCTTCCTTGATCTTTGCCGCGACAAAAATGGACGATACCGCGGCGGTGAACATCGATATTAAAACCACTCCGAAGATTATTACTATCGAACCGATTATCTTGCCTAACGGGGTAGCGGGAACCATATCGCCGTAACCAACCGTGGTCATCGTTACCAGCGCCCACCAGACACTCGTGAAAAAGTCGGTGAATGTTTCCTGCCCGCCTTCGACAAGAACAATCGCTGCTCCACCAACCACCAGGGTCAGAATAAGAAAACTTACCACCCGTGGCAGGCTGCCTTCCGTTATCCTGTGGAGGAATGCTTTGATATTATTCAAAAGAGATGGGATCGTTTCCCAATCCCCCCTGAATAGCAGGGGGGATTAAGGGAGTTGCAAATACTTCATGGGGATTACTGTAACTATTTATCCCGCCATTTCGGAGGACGACCTTCGATGGCAGCGCTAAGCCCCTCTTGTGGATCGATGTTATTCAGAAGTTCTATCATGTAGGTTGATTCGGATGTACGCATGGCTTCCATCGCCGGTGCATACAGACTCCTGTCGACAGCACGCTTCGCCCACACAACAGCCGGTGCACTGTAGGATGCAATCTTGTTGGCATAGCGATCCACTTCCGTTATTAGCTCGCCGTCCCTGACTAAACGATTTATCATGCCGGCTCGGTAAGCCTCACGCGATGAAATTTTATCACCTGACATAATCCAGTCCAGAGCACGATTTCTCCCAATCAGTCTTGGCAGTATGGCAGCGGCTATCAAAGGATACTGTCCGAAGGATATCTCCGGATGACAAAAGGTTGAACCCTCGGTGGCGATACATACATCACAAAATGCGGCGATCTCGAATCCACCGTCCGCTACTTCACCTTCAACTGCAGCGATAGTAAGACCACAGATCTCGTTCAGGTAGCCAAACATTCGCGTGAACAACGGCATGATAAGCCCAACTCTTTCGGAAGTCCGCTCCTGGAGTTCTATGCCGCCGCAGAAGTTGTTACCGGCACCTTTAATCACCAACGCTTTCAATGATTCGTCTTCGCGTGCTTCACCCAGTGCATCAACGACTTCCTCGAGCAGTTCGACATTCAACAGGTTTCGCGGAGGTCGGTTCAGTATCAGATCAGCACGACCTTTACTACGTGAGAACTGAATAAAGCGATAATCACTCATGAGTGTCTCTCCTTGCTTTTTTAATGGTTAAAATCTATCCCTTTTCCAGCGATTAATTCCAGTAGTCATTCTGAACGAAGTGAAGAATCTGAAGCTGTATAAACATTTAAAGGTTAATATCGTGATTCTTCACTTCGTTCAGAATGACATCGACAGAGAATCGCAATTATTTAAATTCAAGATGCTTAAACCGGATTGGGCACATCGACAAATTCGACGTCGAGATTGAACTTCTCATGCAGATGTTCACCCAGAGCCCTGATTCCCCACTTCTCGCTGTTGTAATGACCCGCGGCATAGACGCTGAGCCCCAGTTCCTCGGCGGCGCGTACGCTTTCCTCGCGAAGCTCGCCGGTAATCATCAAATCAGCGCCGGCTTCTGCAGCGTTGGAATAATAGCCGCCGCCGCTGCCTGACAGGATAAAGACCTTCTCGATTAACTTGTTGCTGAAGTCTAATCCTAATCCCTTCGCTTCCATTATTTCATCGGCTTTCGCCTTGAATTCCGAAAACGATACCGGCACTGGCAGTTTACCAAGCGCTGCGATCGGATGGTCCACACCTTGAACAGAGACAAATGTTATGTCAGTCAGTCCCAAAGACTTGCCGATTACCGCATTGTTTCCGAGCGTGGGATGAGCGTCAAGCGGCAGATGATAACCCAACAGACTTATGTCGGCGTTCATCAATAACTTGACGCGGTTCCTCAGGATTCCGGTTAACGCCATGGGATGAGGACTGTTTTTCCAAAATAGCCCATGGTGTAATATAATCGCTTCAACGCCGCGTTCCAAGGCAGTCCGAAAGATACTCGCACTGGCGGACACGCCGGTTACAACCTTCCGTATCTCCTGACAGCCTTCGATCTGGATGCCGTTAACGCAGTAATCATCAAAGGCGGAGACGTCCAACAGATCGGCGAGGTATGTTTCAAGCCGGTGCAGTTCAATCATGGCGTTATTATAAAAAGGTTTAATGTCCGGCAGGTTCTGTTCGATCGATTGCCAGACTCATCGATGCTACAATAAAAATAAAACTGAAGACGTTCAGGATAAAATGAAGCAGATCACATTTTTCAGATTTTATTATTTTCCTGTGAATTTTGCCTCACGCTTCTCCAGGAACGCATTAAGCCCTTCCCGGGTGTCTTCTGTTGAATAGAGCAAACCGAAGAGGTCTGCTTCGAGCTTAAGTCCCGACGGCAGGTCGGTTTCAAGCCCGCGGTTGACAGCTTCGATGACATGGCTTAGAGCTACGGGTCCCTTGGTAAGTATGCCTTTCAGCATCCCTTTGATATTTGAGAGGAATTCATCGCTGTCGAATACCTTGCGACCCTTCTCGTCAGTAATTTCGTTGCCTTCTTCATCTTTTTTGTATACTTCGACGACGGCATTTGCCAGACCGATACGGAATGCTTCTGCTGCATTGATCATACCGCCACCGAGCAACAGTTCAAGGGCGCGTCCTTTGCCGACCAGGCGCGGCAGTCGCTGTGTACCTCCATAACCGGGAATAATACCCAGCCCGACCTCAGGCTGACCGAATTTGGCGTGGATTGCGGCGACTCTAAGGTGGCAAGCCATTGCCAACTCACATCCGCCGCCAAGTGCGAAGCCGTTCACTGCGGCAATTACCGGCTTGGGCAAGCTCTCGATTTTATTGAAAACCGCCTGACCCGAAAGCGAGAAATCTCTTCCGGTAGTTGGGTTCTTGGTTGAAAGTTCACCTATGTCGGCGCCTGCTACGAAAGCTTTACTGCCGGCGCCGGTCACGATAACCCCGAGTACATTATCGTCCTCGACAATCTGATCGAACGCCTGGCTCAGCTCGGCTATGGTCTCACTGTTCAGGGCGTTAAGGGTCTTCGGACGGTTGATAGTTACAGTTGCAATCCTGTCCTCAACTGTATAAGTGATATTCTGGAATTCCATTCAAGCTCCTCTTCTTTGCTGGTGGTAAATGTATAACTTACTCTTTTTTCTTTGGCGGTTCGTAATAAACAATATCATCGCCAGTGAAATTCGGATGATATACGGCAAAGAAATCGAAAGGTCGGTTGTTCATACTCTCGGCGGAGTAAACTGCACCGCGCGGTACATAGATCACATCACCCACTGAGGCAATATAGTCACGGTCAGCAACATGAAACCGGACATTGCCGTTCTGAACATATATCAACAGGTCGTGAACGTCATGGCTGCGCGATGAAAGTAGTTCATGTGCTCTGACTACACCAAAGCTATAGCCGGGCGCTTCGGAGAACTGGACATAGAAGTCATCCATATCTTCCGGGAGTCTGTATTGAATAAGAAAATCGCCAATATCCCAGTGGTGTGGTGGTCCGGGACTTATTCTCGGTGGCGCTGGCTCAGGTCTCTCTTCGACCTGTTTGCAGCCGGCTATAAGAAACAAGGTTAAAAATATAGTTAGAAATCTATTCACATTACATCCTTTTTCGCAATTATCAGTGCTATTCAAACTTCCACTTGTTAAGTTTCTCAACGCGATTGACGGTTCTCCTTTCGAGGTTGAACGGTCTGCCTCTGGCGTCGATAAGCAGACCTACAACGCCGCCGTGGATCAGTCGTTCAATGTTCTTACCATGTCCTTCACCCATGTCTAATCCTTTACCGGGTTGAATGTGCGCCCGGATTGTGTCGTCCATGTCAAGCGGTATCAGTATCATATCGCCGTAGTTAACCCTGACATCGATTTCTTTGCCTTTTTCGCTCCTACCTTTGATGTGGACGGCTTCTCGACCCTCTTTACCGTTGCCGACCGGCGCGACACAGCTTCCGAGGTGTATCAGACAGTCCTTCTCGAAGACCTCGGTGGCGGCTTTTTCGTTAACTGTGGCGAGCACGCCTAACTGCGGCATCATGAATATCGAATCGACCGCCAGACGCGTCACCCCTTCGGGCAGGAATGCGTCGACCATCATGTGCATTGCCTGAGCGCGCAAGGGCGCGTGGGACAGCGCTCCGCCCGAACCGACTAACAGGTTGAGCGACATCATATTGACCAGAGTTTCGCCGCTTAGCTTTTGCTCGAAAGCGTCGGAGATCGACCGGTCCTGCTGAACTCCCTTCAGACCGACTGCAAACGATTTATGCTGGATGAAGGCGAGCCTTAGCGCTTCCCGTGCGATAGCTTGTTCGATCTTCAAATCTTCGAGCGATTGCGGGATGGTTGTCGGGCGGATCATCTTGTTGCCGATGTGGTCGCGCAGTTCGTCTTCGGACGTCTCGAACGGCACCCAGCGCATGATGTTGTCGAATCCTGCTTCAGCGAGGACGTTAGAAACCGAGTAGCTCATCCCAAGGTTGGCGGACACAGTCCGGTTGAAGACGCCGCCGAACACGGAGAAGATGTCGGTAGTCGCGCCGCCGATATCCACCCCGACCAGGTCGATGCCGTCCTTCCGAGCGATGGTTTCCATGATTGCACCCACCGCACCGGGCGTGGGCATGATGGGAGCGTCGGTCCATTTCATCAGCTTTGAATATCCGGGCGCCTGCGCCATGACGTGTTCCATAAACAGGTCGTGGATCTTGTCACGCGCCGGTCCGAGGTTTTCCGTTTCGAGCACCGGTCTGAGGTTTTCAACTAACTTCAGGTCGACAAGTTTCCCGAGAGTCTTGATTACTTCGTCACGCGCCATGTTGTTGCCGGCGAAGATGACGGGCAGGTTGTAGCCGCTGCCAAGTCGCGGTCTGGGACGCGCGGCGGCGATCAGTTCGGCGAGTTCGACCACGTGCTTGGTCGTACCGCCGTCGATGCCGCCCGACAGCAGGATCATATCGGGGCGCAGTTGGCGGATGCGTTCGATCTTCTCGTGAGCCAGCCTGCCGTCATTGGACGCAAGTACGTCCATAACGATTGAACCGGCGCCGAGGGCGGCGCGTTCGGCTGACTCAGCGGTCATCGATTTGACCACGCCGGACACCATCATCTGCAGCCCGCCTCCCGCCGAGGAGGTTGAGATGTAGATGTCGGTGCCGTGACCGTTCACTTCGGGTCGGTCTATGGTTTCATCTTCGCTGACGAACGACCTCCCGGACAGCTCTTCAACTTCGTGAACGGCGTTCAGCACGCCCTTGGTGACGTCCTCGAACGGTGCTTCGACAGTAGTCGGCGCCTCGCCTCTGACGACCAGCCGATACTCACCTGTCTCCTGCCGTTCGATCAGGATCGCCTTGGTCGTCGTCGAGCCGCAGTCGGTGGCGAGGATGGTTTTGGGATTGTCCGCTCTATTGTTATCCATCACTTATAACGATCTTTCTTGTATGCCCTCGCTTGGATATACCTCGTAGGTTTGCCGGGCAGAGACGTCTTGAGCAATTCGGAGAGCGGAAACTCGGTGCAACGGCGTTTAATAGTGGCTATCTCCGCTGTAGTCAAGTCCGTCGCTGAAAAGACAAGCTCATCTATTTCGGCTTCAGCGGCGCGGAGCTGGTCGGCGAGGGTTGGCTTCCGCTCCATCCACGCGGCAATCAGCCGATTGACCTCAACGAGTTGCTCCTTCGACGCTGGCAACCGATACGATTCGACTTCCGCACGTTTTAAAACCGCCTTTCCCGCTAATTGCGCATGATGCACCATAAAAAACAGTGCATCCGCGTCTCCCTTGAGCATGAAGAGAGTCCCGTCTGTCAAATGCCCTTCGCGGGTGAAACTCGCATCGGAGATGTCCAGCTTCTCTGCAAGTCCAGAGAAGTCACTGTCGGGGAGGTCGGAGAATTGGAGGTGGTTCGCTTTAAGCAAGGTTTCAACTTCAGTCAGTAACTCAGCGTCACCGTGGACTAATTCGTGGGCGAGGGAATGGCATTTCTGCGCCCTCTCTCTCAATATCTTACTGATCTTGACAGTATCTGGGGAGATAAACAAATTCACAACTCTCGGTGAATGTTCCGATCGCATAGAGCCACTCAAAGCGCCGCTTCTTGAAATCAAGGCGGTATAGTATCTATTCAACTGCGAATTGACGATGGCACAGATGATAAACGGGTCTTGTTTTGATTCGTTTCTTACAGACATGACGGTATGCCGGAACACGTAGTCTCCATCAAAAACAACCGCCTGTGCCGTCAATGACAATCTACGCAAGACTACTTTCGTCTCTGTAAAAAACTCCTCACTCTTCGGATCAGAAATCTTCTCCTTCACATAATCAACATACCGCCCTTGCCAGTCAATATTCCAAGACATAACTTCCCGTCCGTCCAGCATTTTGCGCGGATTCTTCATATTCGATGTGTCGTGATCAATAAGTATCTCTTTCGATCGTAAAATCATCCCATACTCCCCCTTGAACGGTTTGGGATACTCCTTCAGTTTGTTGAGTATCGGTATATCTTCAACCGTCACTTCAAGCCGCCACGATCCATCCGGAGCCAGCGCAGCCCAATCTGCCTGCTTAAACGTTGTGATTTTCCCCACCTTGGAGTCGTCCAACTGCGCCATATTACGGAGTCCCTGGCGCAGAGTTACTTTGTGTCCAGGTGTGACGGGACTTTTATTGACTATGAGTAAAAACGGATTTGTTGCCGCCATGAACACACCCGCCCACTCCAAGGGCACGATCTCTTCGATCTGGAATTGCTCCACAAAGCGGCGCACCTTGTCAGCAGCGCGGGCTTCGGCAACTCCTTGCGAGACGATCACTGCGAGTCTCCCCCCATCTTCCAGCCAATCGAACGCCTTACGTATGAAGAATGCATAAAGGTCGGTATTTCCTTCGCGGACGTCTGCGAAAAGCTTGGCGTATTGGTTCTTGGCTGCCTCATCAAGGCGTTCATTGCGTACATAAGGTGGATTACCGACGACATAGCGGTAATGGTCGAAATCGCGTGCCAGACGCGCTTCGGTATAGCGCTCGCCGGGCCATGCCTCAAATCCAATAAAGCCGTTGGACTTATCATCTGAACTATTTTGGGCTTGCGTTAAAAGCGAGTCAATGGTGAAGACGTTCAGGTCCGGGAGTTGGGGGTCTTCACCGCGCGCGGTCTTTTCTTCCACTGCCGAGCCAAACAGGTTTACCATCAGCCCGAGCAGATTCATCTCGGCGATATGAGCGGCAAAGGGGTGAATCTCAAAGCCAACAATGCGGATTGCCTGACGCCACTGCTGCTCTGCAGACACCCCGCGCTGTTCAAGCTCGATGAGGAGTTGTTTCAGTGCCTCCACCAGAAACCCTCCTGAGCCGCAGGAAAAGTCCAGAAGTCTGCCTTCTCCGTGCCAACCGGACTTCTTTAGCAGGTATCTGACAACCTCAGGCGGGGTGTAGAACTCCCCCAATTTCTTGCGCTTTTCAGGGGAGAGGAAGTTCTGATATACCTTGCTCAGCAGGTCGCGGTCAACCTCTTTGAAGTCATAGGCGTTAATGAGGAAAAGCACCCTCTCCACCACGTCGCCTAATTCACCGTTGACCTTCATATACCAGTCAAAGGCGCTCTCCGCGAAAAAGTGATGGTATAGTTTCTCGGTGTCCCAGAAACTTAA
The DNA here is from genome assembly GCA_964471745.1 of uncultured bacterium. Lineage (GTDB taxonomy): Bacteria > Electryoneota > AABM5-125-24 > Hatepunaeales > Hatepunaeaceae > CAYYHI01. The sequence goes on from CAYYHI010000007.1 coordinate 12,122, forward strand.
GCGGAGGAGATCTTGATATTTGAGATAGGTAGTAAGCTGCCGCCACAGACCAATGCCGCCGTTGGATATTTTACGCTTCAGGAGTCCCTTATCCTCAAGGATGCGAATCAGAAGCGCTCGATTGAGCGCCAGATGGCTGGCTTCTCGAAGGTAAATATCCAGTAGTTTTGTTTCGTTAACTACGCCGGAATAGGGCTGGATGCGCCTGAAAAGAGCATAAGATTTATGCGCTTCAACAGGAACCGCGTATTTCAATTCAAGTTTGCGTCGCGCCTCCTCAAGGAAACGCAACTGCTCCTCTATGGAGTAGATCGGTTCACCGCTGTAATTGACTTTCTCAATGGACTCGTCAATGTATTTCCGCTCTTTAAGATACTCCTCGTATAGTTCAACCTGTCGTGGCCAGACGATTTGAGCGTATTTGAAGAGCATTTCTACGGAGTTTTGCAGCGCTTCCACCAATTTTGGGAAGCCCCGTTCGTCAATGGCGATGTAACCGGTTTCGGCTGCGCCTTGGCGGAATTCAGCATAGCGATAATTATCCTGCATCATTTCCCGCGACAGCCGCAGGAGAAGGGATTCATTCTCAATTCCATCTTCACTAAAACGAATTACACCTATCTCTTTCGCGTGTTCAGCATCCCTCCCGGGTTTGAACACTCGCCAGGTGAACTGGGAAGCCAAAACGATGTAAGACTCGCCTCCCTTTAAGTACCCAACCGCCTGGCGCAAGGTTTTCTTGCCGAGCTTTCCATCTGAGGACTTGGTCTCCATCACAATATGCTGGATGCCTTGATCGTCAAGGACAAAAACGTCTGTCCGATTCTTCTCAAACCGGATGTTTTTGGATGGGTATCCCAATCCCTTGCCGATCAATAGGGGCACCATCTCATGTCGCCACTCGATCTCCCCCATGTTGGGTTTTTGGTTAAAAAGCTCGAGGTAGGTGTTTAACCACTTCTCCACTGTAAGTACTCAGCTCCTCAGATTTATTCTTAAATGAAGTTAAGCTTTATGTTTTTTTCCACGCACCCAGCGCCTTGCGCAGCATCACTATCTGAGCGGCATGATAGGCATTATGGGTGACCAGGATCATCAGTGCGTCGGCGACGGTGATTTTGTCGAACTCGGGAATGGTCTTCTTAGGATCGAAATCGCTGTCCAGCAGCTTTTCGGTCTCGTTTGCCAGGTTCTTAAACGCCATGCAGTGCGCTGTCCAGGTATCCTCATTCGCAGGCGCCGTCTCCTGGGGGAAGAAGTTGTTCTCCTCATCAGGACCCTTGATCGGCATACCTTTGATCCTTCTAATCATGATCCAGCCCCACTCCAGCATGTGACGCATGATCTGCCAGATAGTGTGAGTCATTCCTTCGACACGCCTGCCCGCCAACTCATAATCCACGCCGTCCAATACCTCAAACGGATCCGGGTGCGACCATACCCCGTGCAATCCCCGTTTGAAGGAATTTATCCAGACTGCTTCGTTTTCCATTCACTCATCCTCTTCAAGTTTGGATTTATTCCCGTGTAAACGTCTGAGTCTGCCCTGTTTTTTCCGGCTTTTTCGCTCAGCCTTGCGCTCATCCTTCAGCCGTTTCTCCTCGGCGAGTACGTCCCCCTCCTTCTGTTCGATCAGGTCGATGAAATAACCGATCGATTCACGGTGTTCCAGCACCAGCCTGATCTCGTCCCATTCCGGCAGCCCGAAGAAGCCTCTCACTAACGGCGCAAAGAACACCATTACCTGACTGCCCACGTAGTTCATCGGTCTGACCGATTCGAGGAACATGATCGCCGGAACCGTCATCCTTAGCCGCACTACCTTCCCAGCTAACTTGTCCAACAATTCACGCTGCCGTTCGGTCAGTTCATCGGCAAATCCAGGTGGAACATCAAGCCACATCTGCGCCTCAATCCTCGTCCATTTCAGTTCCGGATAGATCGTTGTCTTCCTCCTCGACTTCGACCTTCGGCAGACCGTTTACATCCGGCGCATACTCCCGCACCAGTTCAATTATGCGATCACGATTGTTACGATAAGGTAGGAAGACGCCACGGAAGTTCTCCAGACGTGATTTCACAGGAAAGGGCGATACAAACAACCCCTCAAGCTCGTCCGCCACGGACCTGATCCTCGACCAGGATAGGCTCTTGTTGTGCAGAAACCGCTTGACCCTTACACCTGCCTCGTCAATCGTATAGTGCGTCGGCAGATAGAATGATGATAATGAACCCAACAGTAATATCGCCGCTATCGCCGTTAGTGGAATACTGCCGAAGTTCCAGTATATAGCCCATATCGTAGCCACAACTATCACCCAGAACAGCACACCCTTATGAGGACTTTCACGCAGTGGGAAAGCTGTCCAATGATACATTTCACTGCCGCGGGATACCTCGCCCATATATCCTTTCGTCTGTCTCTACCGAATTTTCCAAAGTATTGTAATATATCCTTAACTATCCAGCAAGTCAAGCGATAAGCATATCAAGTGCATATTACATTTCGGGTTCATACGATACAGAGTTCTTTGAATTATTAATCATTAGTTCGTTTTGTCATTCCCACGCAGGTGGGAATCCAGACCCCTATACAACCTTTGATATATAAGCTATTGTTTTGAAAGTTACTATAAATAAGACGCCTCTGGATTCCAAATCAAGTTTGGAATGACGAACTTGGAATTGGAATGACGAATTTGGATTTGGAGTAACGAACTTGGAATTTCCGAATAAATCAAATAACTCTATACAGATTTATTTCAGCAGAATATATGGAGCTGACAGGCTATTCCGATTTCATCTTCACTTTCACTTCAGCGCTTAGTACAGTCTCTATTAAATCACGAGCTTAAACCTTGACAAGAGCTTTTCAGAGAGGTATATTTACAACACTTCTGCGTAGAGGTCGATCCCTGCTTTCGCAGGTTTTACACTTGAAGAACTTATTCAATAGAAACTAAATTAGGACTGTCACGCTAATAGTCTTACATTCAGAGATTGCCACACCGACCGTCAGCGTCATTGCGAACGAAGTGAAGCAATCTCGTCAGCGGTCGGTTCGCAATGACAATTGGAGAACCTTTTCAACAGGTACTTTTTAATACCGGAGAGAAGAAATGAAACTGTTTAGGATATTTATTTTAACCTTGTTGTTGGCTGGTCTGACCATCGCAGGACCGGCAACTTCAGGCAGACATAACCTGGTCAAGCCGAAAACAGCACCTTCGCTGACTGTCGGTTCTGTGCCCGTCAGCCATCCGATGCGCGATGAGCCCGATGAGACAATCTTTATCGAGGACTTCGAAGAGGGCATGGAGGGTTGGACAACCCACGATCTGACTGAGCCCGACACCGCCTGGCATCAGAGCAATTATATGACCGATGATGACGATCTACTCTGGTGGTGCGGCGATACGCTCACCCAGTATGATGAGGAACCAATAGGATACGACAATATCTGGGTGCAATACCTTGACTCTCCTGTTCTCGATCTGTCTAACGCCGGAGACAACCTCACGCTGACCTTCGACGCTTACTGGCTGCTGGAGGATCCCCGTCGCGTACCGCCGCCCGATGGCTGGGACGGCTGGGACGGCTGGCTGGTTATGATCTCTGAGGACGGCGGTGAAGAGTTCGATGTCCTCTATCCCGAAGCCCCTGAATATACCGCAGACCATCTCTCGGCAGCCGACCGGTTCTGGGACTTGGGTGAGCTCCCCGGATGGGTTTTCGAATCTGAACCCGGCGGCAGGGACGACTGGGAAGCAGCGGACGATACTGTCATCGTACCGCATTGGGTGGACGTCCAGTTCGACCTTTCCGATTTCAACGCTGAAGAAACTGTATTGCGCTTCATACTGATAACCGACCGCACTGTCTCCGCGCCTTGGAATTTTTACCTGAGCAACAGCGGCGTTTTCGTTGATAATATCTTACTTACCGACGATGATGAGGAGGTTTACCTTTTCTACGACGGTGTGCAAGATCCCTTTCCGGCAGATTTGATTCCCCACCACGGTCCCGGCTTCGGCGATTTCTGGGAACTCACCGATGGCGAGGGAAGGCAGCACTCCGGTGAATGGTCGATGTGGAACGATGATGATCATCGACGACTGGTTAACGCACTGGATTCGCCACCGTTCGAAATGCCGGAAGATCTCAACATCTGGTTTGAATTCTGGGTCTGGTGCGATATGCCGGATAACGAAAACGTAGGTGGAGCTCCACTTCAGGATTACTATGAAATGTACATATCAAATGATGAAGGCGAGTCGTGGGAAAGGATCACTTATGATTACAATCGGGCAGGATCAGGTGGGGACGGCTGGTTTCATTATGTACCGGGTACACCTTACGACGAAAATATCAATCTTGATTTAAGCGATTATGAAGGCGAAACAATTCAACTAAGGTGGGCAATACGCACCGATGGCGATGATGATTATGGCAATGGTAACGGACTTTTTATTGACGACATCGAGGTGCTGGGCACCAACCTCAACAACCGCGACGTGGGGATGAACAACCTTCACCTACCCTACCCGACAACGGTCGGCATGCGGTGCACTGGATTTACAGTTGATTGTAACAACTACGGTCTGCATGACCAGACCAGCATCTGGGCTCGATGGGAATGGGGAAATGAGGATACCAGTGGCAGTTATCCGATTATACCCCACTTTGACGTGGACTCCGGCGAGCTGCTCGAAATCAGCATCAGCGATTATGAGGATGGGCGCAATCCGGGTTGGACCCCTATTGTAGCGGGTATCTTCGACGTAACAACATATACCCAACTCGGACAAGGCACCCCAGATGATGACAGTGATGACGACGAGAATCTGACCAACGATACGGCGAGTGTTTCCGACGTCCGGGTCTGGCCCTCCGGATTATACGAACTCGGGCATGATAACCGAACATATGATCGTTTCCTTAATTTCGATCGCGGTCAGGGCGCTGCTGCGAAATTCTCTCCGATAGACCACGAAATAGAGACATACTCTCTGGCTGCAACTCAATTCCTTTTCTTCAACGCTCAAGATGTAACCACAACCTTCAGACTTCACGTTCTGGGTGAAGGCGAAGCGCGCGCGCCCGGTGGTGAACTGATAAGCTTCGAAGTGGATGTTCCCGTTGATTCCTGCCTGCCAAACCACATGACCGTGCCGTTGTATGAATATGAAGAACTCCGGGGACTTAGCGGTGACTTCTGGATCTGGATCGAAATCATGCGGGACGATTTTTGGCCCCAGATCATAGGCGATGAACTGATCCGTGGCGAGGAATGGTATTATAACCACGACGGTGAGAATACAACTCCCTTCGGTCGGGATATGCTGATCCATCCGATAATCGTATCCACCGGCGAGGTGGTGATCGATCTGGCGGGTTCGATGCAAAGAGTTGAGTTCGATGCGGTTTTCGAAGGCACCAGCGGAACGCAGAGCTTCACACTGTACAGCATCGGTCTGCTGCCGGTTACTGTTGAGAATGTAACGTCATCGAACGAGGTCTTCACGGTTGATTGGCCCGGCGAAGCCACGCTCGGAGCAGCTAATTCAGTTACCTTTGACATCACTTATACGCCGCCGGAGAACGTCGAACACGAGGGTCTGCTGCAGATCGAGTCCGATGATGAAACGCCGCCGCAGATATCCCTGATCGGTTTCGGCACTCACGACGTAGGCGAACCGGAGGAAACACTGCCGGTGAAGTTTGAACTAACTGAACCTTATCCCAATCCGTTCAACAGTCTGACCTGTATTATTTACGGCTTGGAAACGTCCGGTGAAACCAGTCTTGAGTTATATGATCTTTCCGGCAGGATGGTCGGATCATTGGTTCGGGGATGGATGCCCGCCGGACAGCACATCACCACGCTGAAAGCAGGTAACCTACCTTCAGGTGTTTACCTGTTGAAACTTAAATCAGGAGGTAAAACGGCGGTGAAAAAGGTGGCATTGCTGAGGTGAGAGGGGATTGGTTGTCGATAGTTAATTAACAATATCGAGTGACCCGTCCAGATTACTGGACGGGTCACTTGTATTATTAGGAAGTTGAAAAAGTATTTTATATGTCAATCCCGCGCAAGAGGCTGTCCGATAATGTGAAAAACGCACCGAACTTCATCATTCCATCGAAAGATGGAATCCAGTAACTCCTTCAATGTCAGCAACTTCTATGGATTCCAACTTTCGTTGGAATGATGAATCCCGAGACAATTATGTATTCTCGGACACATTTGCAAGTGGTAATTCAGCTAAGTTATTGTTATTAAGTAGTATCTATCTTTTATTAGAACAATGATATTATGCAATATGCATTAGATTCCGAACTATTTCAACAGGCATCATTTATAACGCACTTTATTGCTCGATTTTGACGATAATTAACTATAGACAATTAACAATCGACAATCCCTTCATCATCCTCACGTGAACACCTTTCAGCAGAATGATTATTGTATTATATTCAGGTCAGGATAAACAATAAATTAAGTCAAACCAACGGACGACCTTGAGCCACTGGATGGACTTCAGACGCCGGTTGGCAGGACCTCCGATCCTCGCCGACGGCGCAATGGGAACTGAGCTCTATGCGCGTGGAGTTTATGTAAACCGCTGCTTCGATGAGTTGAACCTGTCACAGATGGATCTTGTTTCGCGGATTCATTCAGACTATCTGCGCGCCGGATCAGAGCTCATCGAGACCAACACATTCGGTGCGAATCGCTGCAAGCTTGCGCCGCACGGTTTCGGCGACAAGGTTGAACGTATAAACGAGTTGGGCGCAAAGATTGCCCTTCATGCGGTCGAGAAATGCGCTGTCAATGCCTACGTCGCCGGTTCGATCGGACCCTTGGGCAGGCGTCTGGTACCCCTCGGCAAACTGCCGGTCAACCAGGCGCGTGAAGCGTTTGCCGAACAGGCGCGCGGGCTGGTCAAGGGTGGAGTCGACCTGATTATGATCGAAACTATGATCGATCCGGTCGAGTTGAAAATAGCCGTTGAAGCGGTTCGCGGAACTACCGATCTTCCGGTCATTGTGCAGTTTACACTGAAGGACTGGAACGAAACGGTTTACGGCGCTACGTTGGAAAGGATTGTCGCCGATATCGAACCCCTGGATGTCGACGTGATCGGCATCAACTGTTCAATCGGTCCAAGCAAGCTTCTCGAAGCAGCCGGGCGATTGATGGAACTGACCGATAAACCGATAGCGATACAACCCAACGCCGGTGAACTGGAGTGGATCGAAGACAGGTTGATATGCAAGACGACCCCGGAATATTTTGCAGAATACACCAAGCGGATGGCTCTTGCCGGCATAAAGATCATCGGCGGCTGTTGCGGCACGACACCGGCGCACATCAAGGCGATGGACGCGGCACTGCGGGCTGTTGAACCTGAGCTGTCAAAGGTCAAGATATCTGTACAAGTACGAAAATCCGAACAATCTATAGAGGCAAAGGAACCACCACCTTATCGACAGCTCTCTGGAATGGCAGCCGCGTTGGAGGATAAGCGGTTCATCTTTTCGGTTGAAATCAACCCGCCCCGCAGCCCGGCAATCAAACGAATAGTCGAAAAAGCTGTTGAATTGAAGGAGAACGGTGTCGATCTGATCAACGTTCCGGATGGTCCGCGCGCATCGGCACGTCTCTCCGCAATGATACTGGCGCACCAGATCACCAGCCAGGCGGGAATTGAAACCATTTTCCATTTCACCTGTCGTGACAGGAACATTCTTGGCATGCAGTCCGGTCTGCTCGGCGCCGAAGCGCTCGGCATCGACAACATCCTCTGCGTCACCGGCGATCCACCCAAATTGGGCAATTATCCCATGGCAACCGCGGTTTTCGACGTTGATTCGATAGGACTTCTGCATATTGCTGATAACCTGAACCACAGCCTCGATCTGGCAGGCAATCCGATCCCGCATGGTACTTCGTTTCACCTTGGTTGCGGCGTTAATCCCAGCGCGATCGACCTGGAGAAGGAGATCGACCGGCTGCATCTGAAGATCGAGAACGGCGCCAGGTTTGTCATGACTCAACCGGTGTTCGATGAGGAGCTGTTTTTCGATTTCTTAGATCGATTTAATTGACTACTAAAATAAATTACTTTTATTTTCTTAT